>JACMJI010000324.1 GCA_014380705.1 Gorillibacterium sp.
ATGCGGGTGCTGCACGGGGACTACAGACCGCAGGGTACGCTACCGATCCCCATTATGCAAATAAGCTTATCGGTATTATAGAGACTTATAACTTACTAGCGTTTGATCGAGAGGGGAAATGGGCAATGTCTAGAATATCAGAATTGGAAGCCCTGTTGAAAAACGCTGAGGGACGGATCACAGCATTGGAAAAACGCGTGAATATTTCCGGCAATGTACCCATTCCAGAAGTATATCATGCGGCAGTAACCGCAGCTAAATTAGCAGGGATTATTACGACAACAGCGGATAAATCAAAAATGGAGCTAAATGTAATCCAGATGTTGCATAATGCTGGCTTAACAAACAAAGAGCTAATTGCATCCTTTAAAAACTTCGGCAAGAGCGAGGGGTAAAACACATTTGAACCCCTTTGATTGACTAAATGAACAATCCCTGTTAACCAATGGCTAGCAGGGATTGTTCTTGATTAAGGTACAATAAATTCTATCCTTGTACCATCAGGGTAAGCCTCCAACTGATTCCCTACCCAAGAACCAGCCCCTCGATTATCTGCGGGGGTTATGTATGCGATGTCTGCACCTGCACCGCCTTCCTCACACATAGCCATAGGCCACTCGTCACGATCATAGCTTTTTTTTGTAGGGACATTTTGCAAAGATAGCTGGCGATTCTCCTCTGCGCCTGACCGATCAATCGTACAAATAGGCGATTGTTTAGAAGCAATAGCTTCCTGGATATGATGTGCGGTTTCCGGATAACGGTCACTTGGGAACACGAGCTTGACTACAGAATGTTCAGTTGCCGGGTCTTTATCAGTAGGAATCTCAATCCATTTAAAGTAGAAGCCTGCTGTTAGTGCGAGAATGATTAAGATGAAAATGAAGGTGTGGTTGTTATTGTTTTTGCGTTTTCTTTTTCTCATGGTAGTGTCCCCCAGTTGTAAATTTGCTTTTCGATTATAGCACAAGACTAGGACGCTGAAACTTCAATAAAATTAGAACGGAGATAAATTTGGCTTGTTTTATATGAAATCAGCGGTATACTATTTATTTGAGTGCTTATCTTTAGAAATGTAAGGGCACAATATTGGAATAAGCAAAGCTGCAGTATTACATGCGCAACAGAGGAGAGTTTTCTATGAAGGCGCTGGTTATCATTCCGGCATACAACGAAGAGAAAAGTATAGTACCGGTCATTCATTCCGTAAAAAAGTGGCACCCAAACATCGATATCGTTGTGGTCAATGATGGGTCTAAAGATCAGACCAGTCGTGTGGCCAAGGAAACTGGACTTGCTTACGTGGTCGACCTTCCTGTTAACTTAGGTATCGGCGGGGCTGTGCAAACAGGCTATCTATTTGCTTATCGTAACAACTATGATATCGCTATCCAGATTGATGCAGACGGACAACATGATCCAGCGGACCTGGAGAAGATTATAGATGTTGTTGCTAGTGGGGGAGCGGCTTGCTGTATCGGTTCGCGGTTTGTTGAGAAAACGGAATATAAGCCTAGCTTCTTCCGGGGATTTGGGATCAATTTCTTCTCAAGTATGATCAAGATTACTGTAGGCAAAAGGATTACCGATCCTACCTCAGGCTTTCGTGCAGTCAACCGGCAGGTCATTGAGGTGTTTGCTCACTATTATCCAGATGATTACCCAGAGGTTGAAGCTATTGTTCTTCTGACACGGTTAGGGCACAGTGTCAAGGAGGCGTCGGTGCATATGCACAGCCGGTCAGCTGGTCGTTCATCGATCACCCCCTTTAAATCTATGTATTATATGATTAAAGTATCGCTTGCTGTTATCATGACCCGGATAAGGAACGTGAATTAAACCCATGAATATATTTTTTCTCTCCGTTATTTTTTGCTTGATCTTCTTAGGCTTTGTCGTGGAAATGATTCGGAGGCGGAGAATATCCGAACGATATTCTCTGTTGTGGCTGATTCTTGGCTTTGTTATGCTGCTTTTCAGTCTATTTCCATCGTTGTTAAACCGGATTTCTCAGGCTATTGGAATTGTTTATGGGACATCCCTATTGTTTTTTATCGGGTTTCTATTTTCTCTCGTTTTTATTCTTCATTTGACAACGGTGCTCACCAAGTTGGACCGTAAGATGACCCGGTTAACGCAAGAGCTTGCACTCCTAAAATCTCGTCAGGAGGAAGCTGCTGATGACCGTCATACTGATCGTTCTTTGTAATGTGCTGCTGCTGGTTACGGGACAAACCATGTGGAAAGCGGCCCTCAACCGACACCCGCTTCGTTCGCCAAGCGATATTCTGCCGCTGCTGTCCGACCCGGTTATGCTGGGTGGCTGTCTGTTGTTCGGAGTGGCTACCATCGTCTGGTTCTATGCACTTAGCCGCTATGACTTGAGTCGGATTTATCCGCTGCAATCAATGGCTTATGTTCTTGGGGCACTGTCTGGTATTTTGTTGTTTAAAGAAACCATGACGTCTGTTCAGTGGATCGGGGTTGTCTTGATCGTCGGTGGTGCTGTTCTTGTTGCAAAGCCCTAAACCATACGTACTGATTACGGGTATTGCATTTAATATTCAAAAGCGCCATCTCCCGGAATGTAGGGGATGGCGCTTTTGCTCGAAATTTAAGAAGAGATAAATCCTTTAAACAGTAACCCCTTTTAACACGAATTTGGCGCAATACTCGATAACATCGCTTCGACGAACAATACCAATAAATTTATCGGTATCATCCACAACCGGGACAAAGTTCTGCGTCTGTACTCGGCTGATTAAGTCCTCCATATTGGCATCAATTCGTACGGATTTGGTTTGTAGGCGAAACGGAACTTCGGACAATGAATGACGATGGATATTATCAAAGGAGATGTGCTTGTTATTTTTTAAGAACCAGAGGAGGTCGCCTTCGGTCAATGATCCAGCAAACGTGCCATCTTCATTCAGTACAGGGACTGAGGTGTAACGATGAAACTCCATCTTTTCTAAGGTCTGTCTAAGGGTCGTCTCGGGTGTTAAGCAGATGACTTCACTTTTGGGTAATAGAAAAAAAGCAATATTCATTTGGCTTGTGTAACTCCTTTAGAATCTGATCAGTACTTCTTCATTGTACCAAATTAGCGACCAGGATAACAGGTATTTACGTATGAGTTAAAAAAGGATACATTGGGAAAAAAGAATTAGCGATGATGGAATATGGATAGGAGATGACCTAAATCCACATGGATAAGCTAAAAGTAAACACACAAAAAGTAAGAAATCAAAATTTGTTGGATCAATGTATAGCCATCCGTTTAACTGTATTTGTTGACGAGCAAAAAGTGCCACTTGATGAGGAACTAGATGAGTTTGATGTTCATCCTGAGGCATGTAACCATTTCCTTACGAAGGTGGATGGAGTCATAGCCGCTACGGGACGTTCTAGGATATACGATGCAGAGACCCAAGTTACCTACAAACTCCAGCGTATTGCTGTCCTTGCGGAATTCAGAGGCTGCGGGATCGGTCGAGAGTTGGTTCAAGCCATGGAGCATGACGCTGTCAAATCAGGAGCTCAGTTTACCCTTTTAGATGCCCAATGTCAGGCTGAACCTTTCTATAAGAAGCTAGGCTATGTCACTCTATCGGAAGAAACCTTTCTTGATGCGGGAATTCCTCATGTCCAAATGAAGAAAAAGTTACTTCTTTAGCAAACCATCCATTTTCGGAGGACTGGGTTATTCTATCCATGTATAGTTCTTCTACTCTTTAGCAACCGCGAAGCTTGGGCTCTATGGTTTCTAGGATCATCGATTTCCTTTTTATAGATCGAAGGTGTAAAGCTTCTGCTGTAGAAGAAAATGCATAGAGCCCGTCTGTTTTGTAAACCTCTCCATCTCATCTCCGTAATGCATAAGTAGTGTGGCTCGCTGGATTTCCTCTGGCAACGCCAGCAGGTCATCTAAGGCTGTATGAACGACTCCTGGCCCCGTGAGCTGGCATTCGTGAAGAAGGTGCTTACAACCCCGTTCATAGTATACATAGTCAATGAGGGACCGATCAAAGACAGTGTCTGAGCTAAAGAACATCTTCTCATTCAAGATCAGAGCAACACTCGCTTTGTCAGGAATATGGCGAGTGGGCAGCGACTCTATAGTAAATCCTGGAGCAAGCTCAACTGAAACGTGCGCTGCTAATGGCGTGACCTCGAAGTAGTCGTTTAGACAATTCATGCCTTCTCTTCGATTTTCCATGCCTCCCCGCAGGGTGTTCTCCCAAATGGGTTCAATGAGTGCCTCCGGAAGAAGAAGTCTAAGTTTTTTACCGTAAATATATTTCATGCGGAAGGCTAGTTCCTCCAGCCCGCCAACATGATCGCCGTGGAGGTGGGTGATTAGGATTCCATCGATTCGATCAAGCTCCATCCCGATCTCATGCAGAACACGGGGAGCAGTAATACCGCAATCTACGAGCAAGGTATAATCACCACAGGTAAACAACCCATTGTTGTTCGCATATTTCTTGGCAAAGGCGCCGCCGGTGCCTAGCATATACAGCTCAAGCTTCATAGAGGCTCTAGTCTCCTTCGATTTCGGAATCATTGTATGTACACTACTTTATCACGAAATCCTGATTCAATAAAAGTTTGCATTTTTTCTTTAGCCAAGCATCTATTTTTCCCTTTTCATACATACCTTGTTCGTATAACGATAAAACGAAACGAGGGAGCCCAATGGCTAAAGCCAACGCTAGAAAAAAAGAATTACCAAGTATTATGGATAAACATCGCTACAACATGAAGATCGTTACTTCGGACATTTGTTTATCATGTAAACAAAAATGTTTGCGCGGAATCCAATATATGGAAAGCTTATCTGTTCCGGGTGCTATTGGTAGAGGGGTTCCCTGTGTTCTAACGAAAGGCAGAGCCTACAAGTAAAGAGAAAGTAGCCTCCCCCTAAACTATTCTAATATGGTTGAACAAGCAATAATGGAGTTATCAGTTGAAGGGGGAGAGCTCGGTATGAGCACAGGGTTCGCGATTGGCTTTCTTAAACGACGGAATGGTTGCCAATGGTAAAGCCTGAATAATTGGTTATAGAGGAAAGATGTTCAAATTTTTTTGCTAAGCAACGCAACTCCTGAACTTTATCAGAGTATAAATTAACATACAACACCGAACTGATGGAGGGAAAGGACAAGATGAAAACCAAACGATTGGTTGTCCTATTCACAGCCTTTACGCTGCTCTTTGGAGCCAGTGTATATGCAGAGTCTATGTGGGGAGATTACAACGGATTTTCAAAGATCAAGGTACGGGTAGAAGGCAATGAACTTAAAGTTTCAGACAACGAAGTGCCCGCTTTAGTAATGAATGAACGCACAATGATTCCTCTTCACCAGGTAGCCAGTGAGCTGCGATCCTTGGTTAATTGGAATAGTGCTACACAGACCGTGGAAGTGTACAAACCTAACGTCAACATGGTTTTCGCCCAGGATGTGAGCAAAGAGGATTTCACCATCAAGAGACCTTTCGCTCGAGTAGATTTAGGGCAAACTGTTGACTTTGTGGTCTGTATCGATGTGGACAACCTAAATGTACCGGTTGATGGATTTCGAGTATCGATTGTTGCCCCGAACGGTGACACGGTGGCTAATAGTAATTTAATCGCGCTCCGCAATCCAAAAGATACATCATTCTGGTATTATTGGCCGATTAAGGTTGCATTTTCCCAGAAAGGTAACTACAAGGTCAAATTTGCTTTTCAACATAAAGGCGAATTTGTTGTTGTCTCCGAGAAGACGATTGTTTCCAAATAGTATATGTTTACAATCAACTTTTTTGCTAAGCCGTTCATAAGAACGGCTTTTCTTTTTGGTAAAACTTATGGTAGGATATGTAGGCATGGAAACTTTAAACAAGAAGCGAGGGGATATCGTGAGCGAACATAATCATGAGGGTTGCGAATGCGGCCACGACCATGATCACGAGCATGAAGAAGACGTATTCATGGTCACTGATGAAGAAGGCGTAGAACATGAGATGGTGATGGTCTATACCTTTGAATCAGAAGAGCAGGCTTATGCAGTTCTATTGGATAAAAATAATCCAGAAGCCGATGGAATTATTTTCCGTATTGAAGAGGAGAATGAAGAAGCGTTCCTGGTTAGCATTGAAGACGATAAGGAATGGGAACGCGTCGTCGCTTTATACAATGAAATTGCTGAGCAAGAAGAAGCTGAAGAGAACTAAACGAAAAACCCTTCCTGATGGAAGGGTTTTTACTATAGCAGAATGCATAACTATTATCGTAAACGTTTATGACCATATTGGGGGAAACAGAAGAAGTCCTAATTCCATTTGGCAATAGTCCGGTATGTAACCTGAATTTAAGATATGAAGGGATTACTGAAGCTAGGTTCCAGATTAAGGGGAATAGTGAGTCTAGGTGTTGGATGCGTGGAGTATCTCCACTACGTAAAGAGGACCGGAGGCAGTGCCTCCGGTTTTTTTTAAACTATATCAGAATGTATAAAACATTATATGTTCATTCTGATTCCGCATCGGTAAACGCACGGCGCCCAAAGACGACGACAGGCGTTTATCCTTGAATGGATTATTTTCGCGTGTTGAAATACATGACTCTACCATTAAACATTCGAAGCCGGGCTTGCAACCGTCTCCCTAGATGCTTGCAAAGTTCATTAGCCTTTCCCTTATCACCATGTGTCGCACCATCAGGCAACACAATCTGAATGTACGGGAACTCCTGGCCATCCTCCATACGACTACGGATCCCCATGACGATCGAGCGATAAAGGCTATTCTTGCCTTTTAGATAAAACCACTGTCCATCAGCCTCCGGCTTGGTCTCAATGGTATATGGAAAAGCGATCTCAGCATAGTTCCAGGCTAACTGAGATCCAGTTTTAGCTAACTGCTGTTGGTAGTCCTGCAGGAGCTGGGACAATTCGTCAAGGGTAAGCGAAGAGACAGCAGAACCCTCCACTAATTCGATGTAAGCGCTTTGACTCAAATGGATGCACCTGCCTTTTTAAAAATCTTTTAAACCGTTACATGATATGAATAATCATAGCATCCACTTGACAAAAAAGAAACCGCCTCGTTCCGAGTTTTAAGTTCGGAAACAAAGCAGTATTTAAATGTAAAGCATATTAATAATTAACAGCTTCCTTCACAAGCTCTAAGCAAGCGATTGTGCGTCCCTCACGAATGGCTTTATCACCCTGAAAGGCAATTTCTAACGCTCGGTAAAAATCGTTGAGCAGCAGACGAGGGTCAAGGTTTTCTTCAATCATCTGGATTAAGTAATTGAATTGTAAATCCGTTGGTTTTGTGTCGAAAGGAACATCGAAATCCTCACGCCGGCCATCCGAATATTGAACTTCAACCAGATTTCCTAGATGCTTATCGCTTAGACGATTAGATTGATAGATAATACGAATGCGGCCCTTGGGTCCGATGAATTCCTTTAGGTTATCATAAGGCATGGTATGTCCCCAGCCTGCTTCATAGTAACCAATCGAGCCGTCCGAAAGCTTTAAGGTCATCATGCCATAATTGTAGGTATCCACAGGTACGTCGGGCTCCAACCGCTGGCCGAAGCCGCTGACGGATAAGACCTCAGCTCCTGTGAACCAGCGCATAACATCGACGTAATGAACTCCACAATCCACTATCGGAGAGACCTCATCTAGGAGAGCGAGATGAGAATTCCAAGTATCTGAGGGGTTTTTGATTTGTGACATCCTCATAATGATTGGTCCACCAATCGCGCCACTTCGAATCATTTTTCTGACAATATTGTAGGTAGTATTGTGGCGTAAAATGTGTCCGATGAGTAGCTTTGTCTTGGCAGTAGAGCCTAGCTGAACCATTTCTATCGCTTCCTTAAGCGAACTGGCCATAGGTTTCTCGCAAAGCACGTGCTTCCCTGCAGCCAGGCTTGCTTTAACGATCTCCAAGTGAGAGGACGGATAGGTTGCAATAATAATAATATGGACATCATTACGCAGAAGGTAATCTTTGTAATCCGTGCTCCATGAATCAGCATTGTATATATCCGCAAATGCTGCGGCTTTTTCTGTAATTAGGTCAACGACACCCACTAAATGGACGCGCGGATGGGAAGAAAGTGTTTCCAAATGTGCAGTCCCCATCGACCCACACCCAACAAGAACGACCCCGTATTTTTCCATGGTATGTTTTCACTTCCGGTTCAAGGATGAACTAATATACTCAGAGGTCACTTAGGGAGTTGTATTTAAAATTGTTTTCTGCTCCCAGCTTCCTGTTGTTTCAGCTTAATTATATGGAACATACACGGTAAAAGAAAGAGTGATTATGGTGAATTTTATATTCAATTTTGTTGTTATGTTACTTTTGGTATTTTTCTGGTGAGAAAAAACCAGCTGCGAGTCTGGAGTTGGGCTGTAAAAAGCAAACACCTAGTTACCTATAAGGAAGCTAGGTGTTTGCTTTTTTTAGAAAATAGCTTGTGTTTCAACAATGACCTTGACGTTACGTACAGAACGATCCTCGGGTCCTTTTACTGGCAGCCCAACCTCGACATGATCCATGATGTAGTCGACATTCTCTTGGGAAATGATCTCTCCGGGGAGAAGAATGGGTATGCCCGGTGGATACACATAGATGAACTCGGCGATGATCCGACCGGCAGATTCCTTGAAAGGAATCGTCTCAGTATCCCCATAGAATGCATCACGAGGCGAAAGAGATAGCTGTGGAATTTCAGGAATGGTCACAATTAACTCGTTAGCTGTCTTGATGTTGTAGTTAAGGTCTGACATGTGACGCAGGGCGCCAATTAGTGTATTGGTTGTTTCCTCGGTATCTCCGGATGTAATGAAGCAGAGGATATTGTACATATCGCTCATTTCGACTTCAATATTGTAATGGTCACGAAGCCAATTCTCTGCTTCGTAGCCAGTAATCCCTAAGTGCCGGACAAGAATATTTATTTTCATTGGATCATAATCAAAGGTTGCTTCCGTTCCGAGAATATCCTCACCAAAGCAGTAAAGACCAGGTATGGTATTAATTCGGTCCCGGGTATGCTGAGCGAGTTTAATTGCTTTCTCTGCCATTTGACGACCATTAACAGCAAGGTGGCGCCTTGCTGTATCCAAAGAAGCCAACAAAATATAGGAGGTAGAGGTGGTGGTCAGCATGCTCATAATCGTCTGAACCCGTTTAGGATTAACCCGTGGCCCTTGAATATTTAGGACGGAGCTTTGCGTCATGGACCCGCCGAGCTTGTGGATACTAGTTGCTGCCATATCCGCACCTGCCTGCATGGCTGATATCGGAAGCCGATCGTGAAACGGTAGCAACGCGCCATGAGCTTCGTCTACCAATACGGGGATATCATACCCGTGTACCAATTCAACGATTTCCTTCAGGTTGGCACAAACACCGTAATAAGTAGGATTGATAATTAATACGGCTTTGGCCTCTGGATGGGCTTGTAGTGCTTTACGCACCGAATGTGTGGTGACTCCATGATCGATACCAAGATTGGCATCACGAACAGGAGACAGAAAAATCGGTTTAGCACCAATAAAGATGATTGCGGACATGACCGACTTGTGAACATTCCGAGGCACAATGATTTTGTCCCCCTCAGAACAGATGGACATGATCATGGTCATAATAGCGCCACTTGTACCTTGTATAGAGAAAAAAGTATAGTCTGCTTGGAAAGCATCAGCAGCCAGCTTCTGAGCTTCTTCGATCACACCTGTCGGTTGATGCAGATCATCAAGAGGGGCAATATTGATCAAATCTATAGATAAGGCATTCTTGCCGATAAACTCAGCAAATTCTGGATCCATTCCTACTCCTTTTTTATGGCCGGGGATATGAAATTGTACGGGATTTCCATCCGCATGCCTACGCAAGGCAGTAAAAAGTGGGGTGCGACGTTGATCCATGCAGGTCATCTCTTCCTTTCATACGGACTACTCTTGGGTCCGAAGTCGTTGTGTCCGTCGAAAGGACGAACAGAAGAATTATAGCAGAATGGAGGGAGGAATCAAGAAAAAAAATGAGACCCGAAGGACTCATTTTTGAAATAACAGTAAGTATTGGTATTTATCCTATCACATATTGCAAGTATTTCACCAATAAGCATCTGATATTAAAAAAGCTAAGGCGACGTTTAATCTAGTCAATATTAATTTAAAA
>JACMJI010000325.1 GCA_014380705.1 Gorillibacterium sp.
GGTCATTGGAACTCTTGGTTTGATGGCCTCATCTATATGACAAACATGAGTAAATATCCACTATCAACATTCCTGCAGTCCATTATCGTTGAGCAGGACTTCACTAGGGTGCAGATCAATCCCGAGGACATGGAGAATCTATCCCAGCGCACAGTAAAATCAGCCCAAATTTTTATCGGTGCATTGCCGATCCTGCTCGTCTACCCCTTCCTGCAGCGTTTCTTTGTGAAAGGAATCGTGCTTGGTGCAGTGAAAGAATAAAGCATAGAATTTGGACACCTTCTTGATCCCAGTAGGAAACAGGGCCCCCATAATCAATAGGGTCCTTGTTTTTTTCTATTTAGCTTCTATATTCCTGTGGAGTCATCCCAAATTGTTTCTTAAACGTTTTGGCAAAATAATTCGCGTTATGGTATCCAAGTTTAATCGCGATTTCATAAATCTTCTCATGTGTATTCTTGAGCAAATGAGCAGCCTTTTCCATTCGTAACTGTAGGATATAATCACTCAGGCCTTGGCCTGTCTCCAGTTTATAGATTCTAGACAAGTACACAGGGTGGAGATAAATATGGTCCGCGATGCTCTTTAGCGACACATCCTCTGATAGATGCACCTCGACGTAATGATGAACCTCTCTGACTATAGAACCACGGGACATCTTAATTTCACTTTCGATATCGTCCTTCAGCTTACTCAGTACGCGCAAGCTCCACTCCGTCAATTGAGGAGTGCTGTGAAACATCTGCCCGCTGATTACCCGGTTCCAATCGTCACCCGCTATATCAATAATACTTCGCCCGTTCTTGTGTGCAATAAAGGTAAACGCAGAGCTGATCGATAGAAAAGCTTCCATCAGGTGTTCTTGGGACGACGTATATTTCTGGCTCAATTCCTTGAACAATTGATTCAGCTTTGTTTGCACTTCATCCCATCGTCCTGCTTCAAGAAGCTGCGGGATGGAAGGGGGTTCATAAAGAGATACCAAGGTTTGAAACTGGTCACCCGCCGCAATTCTCATCTCCGAGGTTTCCGAGTAAAAGCATTCGCTATCATTACCGATGCGTTTTAACAAGGTGATAATTGAATCCCGATACATTATGGGGCTATCTTCTGGAAACGACCCCCATCTGCTGATTGTAATGGATAGCTTCTTATTTAAAAAGGTTTTCACGTTGTCTAGAAGCAGCATGCCTGCCTTGTCCAGCAGTTCTTTACGATGATCCGCGTCAATCGACCCTTTCAATTTGACGGCTATAACCAAATAATCATGTTCATCCTTGCAATGCCATGTTTCGAACGAGTCAGACAAAATTTCATCCGCAATATTCGAAACAGCGTATTCAAAAAGTGCAATGTCCCGAGGACTGTAAGCGGTATAATCGTCGTCAAACCGAACAAATAGCAACGATATCGTATCCCCAACTTGAAAGCTGAGTTCATAATTTTGCAGCTTTTCCGCAAGCCTACCGCTCCTGAACCCTTGCAGCAGCTCAAGAAGGAACGTTTCACGCAAACGAGGCAAATTTTCCCGAAAAGTGTACATTGCTCTTTGTACAGAGGAAACCTGTTCCCATTCCTCTTTGAGGTTATTGACCACATCGCGGACCTTGCCTATAATCTGCTCATCCGAAACCGGTTTTAGTAAATAATCCTCGACCCGGTTTTTGATCGCCTGCTGCGCGTAACTAAAATCATCATGCCCCGAAATGAGAATGCATTTTGTTGAGGGCCACTTGTCTCTAATTTCTTGTACAAGCTCAAGCCCAGACATTCCTGGCATATTGATATCTGTAATGACCAGATGAATGGTGTCCTCATTCAATATTTCCAAGGCATCATAGGAGGAATAGGCTTTGAAGACTGATGTAATTCCAAGCGACAACCAATCTAGAGACTCTGCCATATCATCCACAAGATGCATATGGTCATCAACGATAAGAAGCTTTAGCATGCTTTCCACCTCATATGAATACCTTTTTCTTTAGCTTAATGGTAACCCTTAGGCCACCCGTAGGAACCTCTTCAAAAAATAATCCCGAGCCTTCACCAAAATGGTAGAGGAGACGTTGATGCACGTTCCACAGTCCGCAGCCCATTTCATCATCCAGCGGCAAACTCAGATTTCTCCTCAATTGGTCGATATCATTCGTTTCCATACCAAGCCCATTGTCTTTAATGACAATGATATGGAATTCCTCATCCTCATAACCATGAATATGAATCGAGCTGGTGCCCCGCTTCTTTTCAATGCCATGCTTGATGCTATTCTCGATAATCGGTTGGAGCGTTAATCTCGGGACCTCCAAAGCCAACATATGCTCAGGAACCTGTAGATCATATTCTAGACGCTGGGTTTGGAGGTTCTGGATGGTTAAATAATTGTGTATCAGCTCCAGCTCTTCCCGAAGCGCAATGATCTGCTTCTCGTTTCGGGTCGTATACCTATAGTAATTACCGAGATGCCAGGCCATATCCATCACCGCTTCCTTCTCCCCAAGCCTAGTCATACTCCGGATAAAGGCCAGACAATTATAGAGAAAGTGTGGATTGATCTGCGATTGCAGGTGCTTAACTGTCGCTTCCCTAGAACGTATTCGCTCCGCGTATACGTTATCAATCAATCTTCCGATCTCCTCAGCCATTTCATTAAATCGCTGAAACAGAAACACAAATTCATTATTCTTGTTCTGGATGCGAACCGAATAATCCCCTCGCTTGAGACGCTGTACACTGCGTACCAATTCCCGGATCGGAACCTGTACATTTTTATATAGCAGAACCACTGCAACCATACTCATAACTAATAATAGGACGCTTGATACATAAAATAGATTCTTGCTTTTGGTAATTGGAAATAACATTTGCTGCAATGGAACATAATCAATTAAATACCAATTCAGACTCTTAACTTCCACGATATTGACCAAATACTCCTGACCCGATAGCTTGACAACCTGATTTGCATTTTGTCCGAGCTTAATGCTTTTACGATCTTCAATCTGCTCGATTAGTTGAGAAATAAGGTTTTGATTACCAGAATAGCTGGAAGCTGGCTTGTAGTCAGGGTGATATAAGAAAGGGTCGTTATGCTTGCCTGTCTTGTATTGTTCGAGTATGTCCTGAATATTTTTAATCGAAAATGTGATCTCTGTAATAAGCTTTAAATTATCCAACTCATTCGTGTAATAAATGGGAGTCGTGAAGTGTTTAACGAAATAGGCGGATTGTCCTTCCTGTTCTTGCAGAGTCCAGTGAGGAGTCAAGTGGCTTTTGAGATAGTCTTCATCGTAAAATACCCCTGACTTTGTTGAAATCGCCTTTTTTGCATTCGGAGAATAAACCGTAAGCGTATTCATCCAATGGTTAGAGGCTATTTGCAGCTTTAGCTTCTGCTCAATCAGGTTGTGTGTTTTTATGGAGCTATAGGTGTTATACATGGTATCTACCGTTTGAATGTTTTGAAATTCCTTCATATTTGGGTCTTTGCTCAGGGTTATGGCCAGCATGGACAATTGCTCAATGATGATATCCATTTGTTTGGATAGGAAGTTTAGCTGAGCTAGGTTCGCATTCTGGATTTCCTCTCTAACTACAGATACACTCACTTTATTCGAATAGCTGTATAGATAAATGACAGGGATCATGATAACGAAGAGCAGCACGATCATTTTCGTGAAAATTCCCCATTTGCTCAAAACAGCCACCCCCTTTTAAAACTTATCATGAAGCATAGCGACCAAGCCTGAACAGCTAGTTACAAGGATAAACGCCTGTCGGAAATGGGAAAACGAAAGCCGCACTTATGCGGCCTTCGTCCCATTCGTAAGGATTCCTATTTAACAGTCTGGTACCAGTCGTTCACTTCTTTAGCGATTTCATTCCCACCCTTAGACTTCCATTCCTTAACAAATTGGTCAAAGGCGTCAAGAGGAGCTTCACCATAAATAATCTTGATAAATGTTTCTGCCTCCATGGTGTTAAGGATTTCGCCTTTCAACTCCATGGTTGGAGTGGCAGGTCCCTCGAACATATCCTTTTTGGAAGCATCCTTTTGAGAATAAGCAATGGCCCCGCCTTCAATACGTACCGGCAACTGCTGAGCTGCGATTAGCTCAAATGGTGTCTCTGCTTTGCCACCATTAAACAGCTTGGTGAAGGTTTCCATTTCAAGCATCGGCTCGTTAGGGCGCTGCGTTGTCAAGAAATATTGGAATACATCCATCTTACCTCCAGGGATGTCAGCATCTAAACCTGAAGCCTTGCCATCTTTCATGACGTAGTCATAGCCCTCTAAAAAGCCGTGTTCAAATTTGCTTCCAACCGCTGGATTTGCTCCTTCAAACAAGGTGTTCAAGTAGAGGAAGAGCGCATCGACATGTTTGTAATCCTTATTGACCATCAAACCGCCGCCGGCAATGGTCTGTCCTTGGCGACCAATTTTTCCATCTGGACCGACTGGAATCGCGTAGGGCTTGAACACAGCCCCTGGATTGTTCTTGATCGCATCTGGCAGCGGCCAGTTTCCGAGCCAGTAAGCACCGCCGATAATCCCAGCTTTACCGTTAAGAATGAGCTCAGAAGCTTTACCGCCATCCATCGCGCCGAATTCCTTACTGATATAGCCTTTCTTGAACCATTCATTCAGCTTGGCAAGTGCATCCTTAGCACCTGGATCA
Source organism: Gorillibacterium sp. (assembly GCA_014380705.1). The sequence goes on from JACMJI010000325.1 coordinate 4,677, forward strand.
ACTGAGCCATATTCCAAATTGCCATCTTTACCTTCCGTCCAAATCTTCGGAACCGTGCCATAAGCGCCAAAAACCCAACTCGTGTCGCTGATCCAATCCTTGAAGTTCTGGCTCATTGCGAGACCGAAGGTATCCTTTTTGCTATTACCATCTGGATCCTGATTAACAAAAGCATCCATAATTTTCTCTACATCTTCGATGGTCTTGGGAGCTGGCAATTTCAATTTATCCATCCAATCCTGACGAATCCACAGAATAGGATCATTTTGCATCGCTACATTTAGATGCGGGATACCATAAATCTTTCCGTCTCTGGAATAACGATTCCATACGCCAGGGGTGTCATTATAAAGCTTCTTCACGTAATCAGAAGCGTACATATCAAAGGCTTCCTTCAAATCCATAAATTTGCCAGATTCGATCAGTTGGCTTTCAAACCCCTTATCATCTACCATCAACACATCTGGAAGCGGTTCATTTGCCGAAAGGGCAAGACTCAGCTTTGTTTTGGCATCATCCCCATTTGGAGCTGTCCACAAGTACTTGATGTCAATTCCAAGGGTTTCCTTAGCCCATCGCGAATGAGCATTGTCATCAATGGTTTCCCCGTCCCTGAATTTCAGAGAAGGACGGCTTCCAATGGTTGTCATCGTTATCGGCGGATCATATTTGCCGCTTGTAAACCCTGCGGGAAGTGCTGATGCTTCTGACCCGTTGTCGCTTGCCTTTACTTCATTTTCCTTGTCAACCTTCTTTCCGGAGTTGTTTCCCCCACATGCCGACAGCAAGCTTAAACATAGAACTACAATTAGTGCCACAATGAATGATTTCTTCGTTGCCATTTACATTTATCCCCCTTACATTGCGATTAGGTACACTTTTATTGTAGGAAATATGTCATTATGCAGTAAGAGGAATAAGTAAACAAAAATGAAACTCTATTAACCAAGTACCCCTAAAATATAATAACCAGCCGAAAATACAGAAATGAAGGTTAGACTGATCGCAAAATTTGAACTTCCTCTTTACTTCTCCGTTTGGAAGTGTCTCGTATATATTTTTGACTCTAACCCACTATTCTGGGGCTTATAGAACTTCTGAGACTTTAGCTCAGAGGGCAAATACGCTAAGTGACTGTCCGGATGATCAATGGGGTTCACATACGTCTTCGTACCGTCTCGAAGGTGTGCAGGCACTTCATAGGGCTTCGCGTTCTTGACCATTTCTAGAGCCTTGTTAATCCCATTATAGACGGAATTAGATTTAGGACTCTCACAGATAAATACAGCCGCTTGTGCAAGCGCTAGACGACACTCAGGCAGACCAACAAACTGTACAGCATCTTTCGCAGCTAGTGCCATTTGCAGGGCAGTAGGATTGGCCATTCCCACATCTTCTGATGCGTGAACAACCATCCGTCTGGCGATATACAAAGGGTCTACACCGCTATATAACAGACGTGCCATCCAGTACAGTGCCCCGTCGGTATGGCTCCCTCTGAGGCTTTTACAAAAGGCGGAGACTATATCATAAAAATCAGAGGTAGATAAACCATTAATGCGTTGTTCAACTGCTTCTTGAATATGTTCTAGTTCAATTAGGTTGCTACCAAACAAGGAATAGGATGCATTCTCCAGAGCGATCAATGAGTTGCGTACATCGCCATTCGTAATATCGACCAAATATTGCAGAGCATCGTCATTTATATTAAATTTACCAGCCAGTCCACGTTCTTGATTACTCAGGGATAGACGAATGATTTGTTTATGGTCTTCAGGCTCCAAGGGGGTAAAGGTATAAATCTTGCACCTCGATAGCAGGGGTGGAATAATATCATGCATGACACTTTCTGTCGTTGCTCCAATTAGAATGAATGTGCCATCTTCACTTGGCGGAAGCAATGCTTCCTGCACATTTGATTTCATAGCATGAATCTCATCAATAAATAGAATGGTCCGCTTATTATAAAGATGCAGGTTTTCTTTAGCTAACCTTATGGATTCGCGAATATCTGCAATTCCCAAGTTCACACCATTTAATTTGATAAAATCGGCATGAGTCATTTTACTGATAATCGTAGCTAGACTCGTTTTACCGCTAGACGGTGGACCTTGCAGTATCATATTCGTTAAATGGTCATTCTCAATCAACCTACGTAACACTTTCCCTGGTGCAAGCAAATGCTTCTGACCAAAAAATTCATCTAGTGTTTGAGGGCGCATTTTCTCAGCAAGGGGTTTATGGGATTGATTCTTCTCCGAATGATATTCAAATAGATCCATAGTTGGTATTTTGATTCTCCTATCGAATGGTTCTCCACTTTATATTATACGGCATTTAGGCGTAGGAACAATAAATAACCTCATTCAGTTAGAATGAGGTCAGGCTGCCCTGAAACCGCTAATATCCTGAACCTCATTCATTTAAAATGAGGTCAGGCTGCCCAGAAACCAAGGCCGTTGCAAATTTGTATGTTGGCTTCGGGCACTCTTGAAATGGCATCCTCTGATTAGACGAAGGATAGGATGCCATATTCAAAGGCGCCGCGTAAACTCTACGCTTGGGCACACAAATCCTCCACTTTTGGTTTCTGGGCAGCTTACAATGATTAATTATTCGAAACACCTTTACGCTCGGCTAGCCAGCCGCCATCGGCTTGTTCCAGCAGCTCACGCACGACAACACTTGCTGTAATTAGTCCTACTGTTGATGGAACGAAAGCGTTGCTTGCCGGTGGCATCTGAGCTTTGCGTGTCTTGGCATTGGCTGGTGCAATCTGTTGCGTAATGTCCTCGCGGGGAATAATCGGCTCCTCGGTCGAGAATACCACCTTCACGCCTTTCTTAATTCCTTCCTTGCGCAGCCTTGTGCGAATCACCCGAGCGATTGGATCAACTAAGGTTTTGGAGATGTCTGCTACCTTGAAGCGGGTAGGGTCCATTTTATTTGCTGCTCCCATGGCGGAGATGATCGGAATTTTACGTTCCAGACACTGCTTGATCAGATGAATTTTATAGATAATCGTATCCGAGGCATCAATCACATAGTCCAGCTTATACTTGAACAATTCCTCATACGTTTCTTCCGTGTAAAACATCTGCAAAGCGATGGCATCACATTCAGGATTGATATCGGCAATGCGATCCTGCATGAGCTTGGCTTTGGGCTGGCCTACGGTAGACAGAAGCGCATGTAATTGGCGATTGATATTCGTGATATCCACGACATCCTTATCGATCATAATAATCCGCCCGACTCCGCTTCTTGCCAATGCCTCCGCTGCAAAAGAACCTACTCCGCCGATACCAAGCACGGCGACTGTGCTGTTTCTTAGAACCTCAAGTCCTTCGGGCCCCATTGAAAGCTCATTGCGTGAAAATTGGTGCAGCATACTTGATCCTCCTTAATTCAGACGAGAGGACACCCTACAGCTAATCATCATTAGCTGTTTGTGCCCTCCACATCCTCTATGTTATTTTGACTATAGATATAAATCTTAAGCTTTGGCAACAGCCTGCTTTAAGGATACCCGAATGGATAGGTCTTCAAGCTGTTTGTCATCCACTACTCCAGGCGCATTCGTCATCAAGTCGGTTGCACTAGAGGTTTTAGGGAAGGCAATGGTTTCACGCAGGTTGGTGGTATTCGTCAGCAGCATTACCAAGCGGTCAAAACCGAAGGCAAGTCCGCCATGCGGCGGAGTCCCATATTCAAAGGCTTCCATTAGAAAACCAAACTTCTCGTTGGCATCCTCCGGTGTAAAACCAAGGGCACTAAACATTTTCTCTTGGACATCACGTTTATAAATCCGCATCGAACCGCCGCCTACCTCGTAACCATTCAGAACCAGGTCATAGGCTTGCGCACGAATCTTCAGTGGATCTCCGTCAAAATGATGCATATCTTCTTCCTTGGGGCGGGTGAAGGGATGATGCTCGGCCACATAACGTTTGGCGTCTTCATCGTAGCTAAGCAACGGGAAGTCTACTACCCAGGCGAATTTATAGGTTGACTCATCAATTAGACCGAGGTCTTTACCAATTTTAAGGCGTAAGTTGCCAAGCACATCGTTAACGACTTTAGCTTTGTCTGCTGAGAAGATTAGGACATCGCCCTCTTCTGCACCTAGACGTTCGGTCAGGCCAGCAATCTCTGCCTCGTTCAGGAACTTAACGATCGGTCCCTTCCACTCGCCTTCCTTCACTTGAATCCAGGCAAGACCTTTGCCGCCATAACGAGAGGCAAAAGGTGCCAGCTCATCGAGTTCCTTACGGCTCCAACTTCCACAGCCTTTAGCATTTAGCGCCTTAACAATCCCGCCACCTGCAACAATAGAGGCAAAAACCTTAACTCCACTATCAGCAATCAGGTCGGAGACATCAGATAGTTCAAGTCCAAAGCGGAGATCTGGTTTATCTGAGCCATATTTCCCCATAGCATCAGCATAAGTTAGCTTTTGGAATGGGCGCGGAATCTCCACACCCTTCGTTTCCTTGAACAGGCGGACGACCAAGGCTTCCATCAGCTCTTGAAACTCCTCTTCCTCCATGAATGAGGTTTCAATATCCACTTGGGTGAATTCCGGTTGACGGTCAGCTCTTAGGTCCTCGTCGCGGAAGCAGCGAGCGATCTGATAATATCTTTCAAGGCCACTCACCATGAGCAGTTGCTTGTAAATTTGTGGAGATTGAGGCAAGGCATAGAATTCCCCGGCATGAACGCGGCTAGGTACGAGATAATCGCGGGCACCTTCTGGTGAACTGTTCGTCAAAATAGGCGTTTCAATTTCTACAAATTCATTCTCATCTAGGAAATCACGGAAAACTTTAGCTGCTTTGGACCGAAGGTATAACGTCTTCTGCATTTCTGGGCGACGCAGATCGAGATAACGATACTTCAAGCGCAGCTGCTCATCGATTTCGATCCCATCCTCAATAAAGAATGGCGGTGTTTTGGAAGCATTGAGAACCTCAATATCGGTAATCTGGACTTCAATTTCCCCCGTCTTCAGGTTTGCATTGATCGTCTCCGCGGAGCGTTCAATAACTTTACCTTTAACAGCTAGTACATATTCGCTGCGTGCACGGTCCCCAATCTTCAATGCCTCTCCTGAAAAATCCGGGTTGAATACGATTTGCACCATTCCACTGCGGTCCCGCAGGTCGATGAACAATACGCCCCCGAGATCCCGACGACGCTGTACCCATCCGTTAAGAACAACTTCTTTCCCCACGTGCTCCTTGCTCAAAAGCCCACATTTATGCGTTCTTGCTAACTTCATAACGTAAGTCCCCTCCATCATTTAGTCGATCCCCAGGCAAAATATAAATTTTGATTCACCAGTCAATGTTCGCACCGAAC
>JACMJI010000025.1 GCA_014380705.1 Gorillibacterium sp.
TGTGACCTTACTCAATTATTCGGCAGAATAGGACTATTTTATTAGTAATTTCACAATAATATATTACATTAGAGTTTTAAGATGACATTTGAGTTAGTGAAGCATTTTCGTTTATAAAAGCAGGTTCGATTTCGTATACAGCGAAGAGACAAGTCCTTCATTATGGGACTTGTCTCTTTGAATTGGGAATCACAATGAAGACCTAGCTGCTTCTTATAAAACTATCGATCTCCTCTTTTATAAGCTGTACGGCATCTTGCCAGAATTGGGTGGAGTGAACATCAATGTTCATAATCCTAGCAGCATCAACAATGTTATTCTTGCTGGTAGCACTCAAAAAAGTATGGTATTGAGCAACAAAGGCCTGTCCTTTTTTTCGATATTGCGCATAAAGACCTTTAGAGAACAAAAGTCCAAAGGAATAAGGGAAATTTAAAAATTCATTGCCTGCTAAAAAATACCCCACTTTATTCATCCACATATAAGGGTGGATTGTTGTAGCATCCACGCTATCCCCATATGCCTCAGCCATACAGGTAAGCATCAATTCATTTAATTCCCGGGTCGATAATGACCCTGACTGTCTTCTTTTATATAAGGCACACTCAAACAAGTATCTTCCATAGAAGTCGACAAGGTAATACCCCGCTTCTGAAATGCTTTTCTCTAGGATGGATAAAGCGTCACCTGCTGGTGCATAGCTAAGTAGTTCGTTATTAACAACGGTTTCGCAGAAAATCGAAGCGGTCTCCGCTATAGGTGTCGGGTAATCCGTGTTTAGCATCGTTTCATCGGCGAGGCAGGCGCTATGATAGGCATGGCCGATTTCATGAGCAAGCACCCCAATATCCATGCAGCTCCCATTGAAGGTGGTCATGATTCTGCTTTCTTTGATTGGGAAAATATCAACACACAAGCCGTAGTTGCCTTTGCCCACTCTTGGCTCCGCGTCAATCCAATGGTTGTCGAAAGCCTTCTGGGCGTAATCGCCAAGCTCCGCACTAAAGGTTCTGAAGCTGGATACTATCATGTCCCTTGCATCCAAGAAGGATATTGGGATCGTCTCCCCATCGATCGGCGCAAAAATATCATAGAACGGAAGCTGCGCTGGATAACCTAAGCATTCAGCCTTCCTCTTAAAATAGCGATGAAAATGAGGCAAGCTCTCTTTGATCGCTGATGTCATGGCTTCCAATGTTTCCGCATCCATTCTTGAAGCCGTCAGAACTTTCTCTAAGGGTGAAGAATAGCCCCTTAGCTCGTAAATCATCAGTGCTTCACCACTAATCCCATTGATACAAGCCGCACTTTGCTCTGCTAGCCTCGTATAGGCCGCACGCTCCGCCTCATAAGCTGCTTTTCTTAAAACAGGATTCTTGTTATAGGCTAGTGCTCGAAGTTCTGAAAGAGAGAAGCGCTTGATTTCCCCCGCGATTTCAAGATCCATAAGTGCAGAAGAAACACCCTGCATATATAATCTTTCCCACGCCTTAGACCCGGTGGTTTGCAATTTGGAAATAACGACTTCTACCTCTTCGCTGAGTAGAAATCTAGATCGTGCCACAAGCCCTTTTAGGTAAAATCGATGATCACTCAGGTAGGAAGAAGTGTTTATGATGTCATCCAAGTTACTTAAACTTGCAAGCCAATTATTGAAGTTAACAAATGCATCTGTAACCTTTGAACCCGCATCGTCGATATCATCTAGAATGTTCATTGCTTCGATGTTGTTGCCATCTGCACTTAGGATTAATTCCGCATAACTGTAGAGACAGGAGTAAACACTTTTATAAGCGTTATAGCGGATGAGGAACTCTTCTATTATGGAAGCAGCTTCATTTCTATCTTGCAGATTTAAGGCAGCCCATTCATTTATCGTTTTAATGTGATGGTTTAGAAGCTCTCGTTCCGCCTTGAATTTACTGGAGTTAAAGGAAGGATAAAGAGCATTCAAATCCCAAGTTAAATTCAAATAAAACATCCCCTTTCAACCAACGATCTTTCGGATCAACTCCGGCATCCAATCCTGCAAAGGCTCGAACGAAAAGCCTGCAGCTTCTGCCTTTGCTGTATTCATGTACCAGGGCTCGGGAACCCCAAAGGGCGACATATGGATGGCTTCTGTTTCGCTGAGCATGTTTGCCTCTCGGCCTGTTGCTTGGGTGATAAGCGTGATAATCTGTCCTGGTGTTATTTCCCCCTGGGAACAAGCGTTGACAGGACCCTCCAGATTGGATCTGCCTAACCAGGCGAGAAAAGCGGCTGCTTGCTCCGATTGGATAAATGACATTTGCGCATTCGGGGCTGGCACTCCGATGGGAAGACCAAGCTGTACATGCTCGATATGAAAATGCAACCGCCGCGTATAGTCATCAGCCCCCAAAACAATGGGGAAACGTGCTGCCGCTATCTTGAAA
>JACMJI010000326.1 GCA_014380705.1 Gorillibacterium sp.
TCTGTGCGTACATAAATTAAGTTCTTCTCTTGTGGATGAGCGATAATGCCGGTAACGTAACCTCCGCCGCCAATCGGTATATTATCCCACTGGTAAATGTTAGTCATAAGTCCAACTCCATCCTAGGTTTTGTCTCTATACCCATTGGGTTTCGAAGAAAACAATAGCCATCTTGGTCACCTGTCGTCCATAATTGTTAGATAACATGTCACGAGAAAAGCCCAGGGCAGCCCCAGGCTAATCATTGTAAGTTCATATATATTTAACTATATAACACATTCACAACATTAATATCACGATACAACCTTATTCATTAGATTGGCTTACTGTAAAGAATGCTATTGCCGCACGTTACGCCATGCACGACGCCAGCTTTATCGACAGCAATTCCTTTCCACCTAAGTGCCCCATGTTGAGAGGAATCGTAGCAACCGGCAAGCAATTCCATTTCTCCGGAAGCGTCACCTTGTCCCAACTTTTGCCCCAATCTTCTGTCTTGTACAGCACATTCTTGTCGTTTTTTCGGAATAGATTATCAGGTACGACCAGCATTCCTTGCTACAGGACAGTTTTATGGATGGATCCGAACGTCATGGTGCCATTTCCAATATTTCGATGTCGAAACCGTCAATCGTCAACTCGTTATGATGCTTCTTATTGTTCAACAAGCTGCAAAAGGAGCCAGTCAGAGGAATAATTGCTGGATTTTTTGAAAAATTAAAAATAAATAAGAATTTTCTTATGCCGTTCGTTCTTACGGAAACCTCGCAGCCCTCTGGAAGACCGACAAAACGGTCGATCTGTAGCTCTTCGATGCAATCCAGAAATAACGATTTATAGAATTCTGTTTCAAGCCAAGTGCCGATATAATAAATCTTCCCCATGCCCATCCGATTCAAAGTGACTGCCGGTTTCCCTTTAAAGAAATCGTCATTATAAACCCCTAGAACCTCCGACGTTTCTGGCTGCAGGATATCGCACCACTGGGCGCACGCGTAATCCTTTCCATCCTTCCACGTCACATAATGAGTCATATGTCCGATCGGATCGTATTCTTCAACAATTGTTCCTGCAGCATGCCGCAGGGGACCTGGAAGCGGCTCCATCCAGCACATGTTGTATTCGTTCTTGACACCCGTTCGGTTGGTTATAACAACCGTTCCTCCATCAGCCGCAAATTGTTCAACTCGGCGTGCAACTTCTTCTGTCAACAAATATAATGAATGTACAATCAATATTTTGTATCCGCTATAGTCATCGGTCCAATTGATCACATCAGTGCCTACCCCGAGCTCGAGAAAAGCCGTATGCAATTTTTTCAGATTTTCAAAATATTTCATCCCGTCCACCTGCGGCTGTATTTCCAAAGCGCTGAACTGCTCATGGGAAAATAGAAGTGCTACTTGATTAGTTATCGTCGTTCCATCTAACGTTTCCCCAAGCCGATTCACTTCAAGAGCAACCTGCTTGAATTCCTCGAATCTTCGCCCCGGAACGTTGCTGTGATCTATTATGCCGTGCCAGAACTGTTCCGCACCTAACGTCGCGCTTCTCCAGCGGAAATGAACAACTGTATCTGCCCCTCTGGAGATGGCCTGCCATGCGTGGGCGCGGATCATGCCTGGATAAGGCGTTCTCGACATCGGCCCCCAGCACCCTGGAGTTCCACTAAGTTGCTCCATCACGCAAAAGTTTTGGCGTTTGACACCGCGAACCAAATCCAGGATGAACGTTGGATTATTTTTGGGAGCTGATAAATCAGTATTTGGATAATAGTCCAAGGAAGCAAAGTCCAGATCCTCAAATAGCTTGTAATAATCCAGGCCTTTCGGATAACCCCAAATATTATGCGTAATCCATTGATCAGGGCAACTTTTTCTTATAATGGCGACTTGCATACGCTGAAATTCGATACAACTATCCGTTCCAAATCTTTCAAAATCGAGCAAATATCCCGGGTTTTGAGTTGTCGATCCCCCAAGCGGTGTCCTAATCTGAGACCAATTACTGAATTCCCCGCTCCATACGACTGTTCCCCACGACTCGTTCATGGCTTGAAGGCTACCGTACTTGTTCTGTAACCATTCGCGAAATCTTGCGATGCAGTTCTCGCAATGACAATCCATTAAACCAAATTCATTATCAATCTGCCAGCCCACAACTGCCGGATGCTGCGCATAACGATTGGTCATCTCTTTAGTGATTTTGGCCGCGAATGTTCGAAGAGATGGGCTGTTATAACAGCGATGGCCTCTGACGCCCGGATAAATTTGTTTTTCCTGATTGTTAACCGGTAATACGTCCAGGTAACGTTCTACCAGCCAATTGGGGGGAGTAGCTGTAGGTGTTCCCAAAATGATCTCTATTCCTTGTTCATGCAAGATGTCGATCGCTTCATCTAGCCATGCGAAGTTATATACACCCTCCGTCGGTTCCATTCTGGACCAGGCAAATTCAGCTAATCTAACAATTCGCACGCCAGTTTCTGCCATATGTTTTGCGTCTTTCACCCACATATTTTTGGGCCACTGCTCAGGATAATAATCCACACCGATTTTCATTATGTTATACTCCTCTGATTTCATTTATAACCAAATTGAATGCCTTAATCAGTCAAGACGCTACTGCGCTTGCCTTCTTCGGGAGCGTCCAATTGGCACCTAGACCTAATGCCGTTGCCAAATATATAATCATTACACTAACAATAGATTTCTTCAAAAAAGACCTCCGTTTCGTGATGGGATAATTACGTTACAAAGGAATTATTATTACTCATCCATCATTGATGATTCGGAGGATCGTTTCAATAGAACTATTTGTGTTTATGTTATAGTTTTTGCGGTATCGTAATCGTAATCGTTGTCCCTGAACCCAATTCGCTTAAAATCTGTACACCATACTCATTTCCAAAATGCAGTTTAATTCGTTGATTCACGTTCTGAATTCCATACCCCACTCTGATATCGGATGGGTTAAACACCTGATCGATCGTTTCTTGCTCCATACCCGCTCCGTTATCTTGAATAGTAAACACAATTCTATCTCTATTCTGATGAACACTAATTTGAATTCGAATCGGTTCACCGTACCATCCATGTTCCAATGCGTTTTCTACAAAAGGTTGCAGAATCAACTTCACGGTCTGATAAGAAAGCACTTCAGGGTCGATTTCGTAGTTTACATCAAGTTGTCCCTCGTACTTTATCTTCTGAATGTCAATATAAGCTTGAACCTGCTGAATTTCTTTCTCCACCGCAAGAAAGGTTTCCCCCGAATTAAGCGTCAGTCGATAGAATGAAGCCAATCCCATAATCATCTGATGTTGCTTATCTACCTCTCCAAGCTTGGCCAATTGACTGATGGAGGATAGCGTATTATACAAGAAATGGGGGTTAATTTGAGCTTGCAGCGCCTCCAGTTCCGCTTCTTTCTTACGTAAATTTACCAGGTACACTTCCTCTATCAGTTCTTCGATCGTTATTGTCATATCATTAAAGGCATTAACAATTTTAGCGAACTCATCATCTCCGCTATAGTTGATGCGTTTATACAGATTTCCCTCTCTTACTTCATTAAGGGACGTTACGATCTTATTTACTCTTTTGCCAAAATAACGCGACACCAGCGCACCAAAGATTACTGCTATCGTGAAACTAAACAGGCACACGAGGAATGTGGCAATACCTAAGTTGTGAATATCTCCATCCAATTCCGAATAAGGCAACAATGAAACCATCGTCCAGTCAAAATCAGCCATAGACTCGCGAACAACTAGATTCTCACGACTCAATTGATTTAGATCCACGGTCGCTTTATTGCCCGGAGCCTGTCCAACCACTACTCTGCCAGCCCCATCTAACACAAACAGATGCGACAGATTGGTATCTTGATTCGCATGGATCGCTTCAAATAGTTCCTCAATGGAGATGGAAATTCTGATGACCCCTAGGTCCATATGTTCAGGATCCAAAAGTTTTTTATCGAAATTTATTAGCCTTCTCAGCAATGAAATTTTGCCAAACTTTTTATCGAGACTGATTTGCTTCCAAATGGATTTTTCAAAAGGAATTTCAGTTCCCTTATACCATGCTTCATCCCTAATTTTCGTTTTATAAAACGTCTCGTAATTATCTCCATGATAACGGTTTAACATCTCCTCACCCGAGGTACCGTAATTAATTTCTGGAAGCGTAGTGTTGTCCATATATAGCGTTATCCACACATTAGTGGGCGTAAGATTCAGAGCTGACGACAGCTTGGGTATCAGTTTTTCCTTTGTCGCACTATACCCTTCTATACCGGTGTGATGGGTAGATAGTATGGTCTGCAAATCTTGATCATAGATAAACTGTTCCGATATCTGATTGACATCCCTTAATTTGTATTGAATATTCTCATGAATTTGGTTTAATGTCCCTTGAATAGAAATGCGAGCGCGTTCTTTAATTGAATCCAAAGCGATCGTATAGGCAAAATACCCGATGGTAAGTACAGGTATCATCACTAATGCCATATAAGACAACATAAGCTTGTTCCCGTATCGGAGGTTTAATTTTAATTTTATTCTCTTCATTCGTTCATCTATACTCCCTCTATAAATGTTTACGATATTCGCCAGGCGTCATCTTGAACGCATCTTTAAATTGCCGGATGAAGTAATTCAAATTACGGTATTTTAGTCGGTAAGCCACTTCGTATACTTTCAGAGAGGTGTCTTTCAGCAGCTCACATGCTTTCTCTAACCTTTTGCGTATAATAAAGTTTATTAACGTTTCCTCCCTCTGCTCTTTGAAAAGTTGGCCTAAGTAGCTGGGAGAGAACATGAAGTGATCGGCTGCGTTGCGCAAACTGACACCATTCTCAATATTTATCATAATAAAGTTCTCGATCTGTTCCACTAGACGTCCTGATTTATTCTGTTTCTTCATATGCAGCATCTCTGATATTTCAAAAACTCTTCTCCGCATCCAGGTTTGGATTTCGTCGATTGTCTCGAATTGGAACAGTACGTCCAGCAGCTTGAAATCTCCACCCAGCAACTGATAGAAATCCTCATCAATGGAATGCAAGTAACCGTCCAACTTAGTTAGGATATGCAGCGAGAAATTGTACACATTTACCTGCAACTTCAGGTTCCTCAACAATTGAAAAATAATTATTAATCCATCGTCGATCCCAACCAGATCATAAGCGACCATGGATGAGAAAATTTGTTCAAACGTGCTTTCGATTTCATAGGCATCATAAATATGGTTCTCTTGTTGTTGGGAATAATACAAAATTTTTCCTTTACCCAAATAAGTCTTTAACTGAAGTGCCTCTTTAGCTTGCTTATATGATTCGGCAATTTGGTCCATCCCTACGGCAACCATCCCTGCGCCGATCGTAACGGAGAGTTTATATTTCACTTTTGTATTGTGAATGAAAGCTTCGAATTGGCCTACCTGTGCGGAATCATTTAAGAGGATGGTGACTTGATTGATGTCCGTTTTGACGACTTCTCCCAGACCCTGTTTTTCTACAAATAAAATAATATCTTCCCTAATTTTGCTGAGTAATTCGTTACGCTCATTGATGTCTATCTGTTTCATCTTGAGAAACAAATCGTCTATTTCCAATATACACACGGTAACATGACTGGCGTTAAAATTGTATTCATGCAGCATGGAGTGTACGGATGCCATATCAGCGGTGCCGGCCAAGACGTCTAATAATAACTGATTTCGGACATAAGGCAATGTCTTCTCCGCATTTATTTGGATACGCTTCTGTTCCTGATCGGAAACAATCTTCTCCTTTACCGCCCGCAAGGCTCGAAGTAATTCCTTGTCATTCACCGGTTTAAGGACATAGGCATAGGCGCCAATCTCAATCGCTTTCTTCGCATAATGAAAATCCTCATATCCGCTAATGAAGATCACTTGAAGATTACTTTGGATTAATCTTGATTTTTCGGCAAGCTCAATTCCCGACATGAGTGGCATCCTAATGTCGGAGACCAAGATATCCACATCTTGCTCTTGTATATATTCAATAGCCTTTAGAGGATTGTTAAATTTACTTACAACCTCCATTCCGAGTTCCTCCCAGGGAACCAGTTGATGAAGTGCCCGCAAGTCCAGCATCATATCGTCAACGATAATGACTCTAATCATATGCATTTCCTTTCTCAGAACAGGATAAGGGAAAACTTATACCTTCTGATATTTAAAAAAAGGGTATACGAATAGCTGTATACCCTCCATGATAATGTAGTTTTAGTTAATTAACTAATTAGCTAATTTTTTCAAGTTTTCTTGCCACTTTGTTGTCATGTAAGTCAACACTTTATCAAAGCCGGCTTTCGTGACGTCTTTGTTCGCTTTTTCTAAGATTGTTGCTACTTCCTCATTTGAATCAGCGAAAACCATCTTGGCGAATGCTTCTTTATAAATGTCTTTCACAGTAACTTGGATGATACCTTCTTCACTGTCCGGAGCGGGTGTAATGCCTTGAAACTCATTGATTGGGAGAGAACTCTTCTTCATGATGGCGACGGCTCCGGTGTCGTCGAACTCATTTGGTTTCTTAGGTAACAATAGACTTCTGTGTTGTGCGGATAACGTAATCCAATCAGAATTGGCAAACCAGTTCAGACTGCCGAGTTTTAATTTATCCAATTCTTCTTTTGTTGTGGCCGTAAACTTTGCATTTGGCTTTGGAACCCCTTGATCATCGACTTCATCCCATAGCAATCCTGGAGGACCATACTGCAACACTTGCTGTCCTTCCGCGCCAGTGGCCCAATCCATGTAGGCAAAGATAGCTTCAGGATCTTTGGCGCTCTTCGTGATGACACTCACGTTCCAACCCAATGTGGCTACGGATGCGCTCTTCACTAGGCTGGCATCGACCCCTGTTTTGTGAGGAGCCTCAATCACTTGATAGCCGCTTGTAGCATCTTTCTCTACTAAAGCATTATGACCTGTCTTTGCGGAGCCCAGGATGTCGAAGTTGGCCACTACGGCCACTTTACCCGTTTTTAACTTCTCCTCATATTGCTCTTTCTTCTGAGTAAATCCATCTTGGGTAATTAATTTAGCTCTGAACAACTTACTAACAAATTGTAATGATTCTAGATATGTCGGATCTGAAAATATTGACTTCAATTCGTTGTTCTCAGGATAAGCTTGAAAATCACGACTGAAGGTATGGTTTCGTCCAGGGGAGAATCCGCTATAGAACACTTCACCGCCGGCAAATTCATGCCCCGTCTCAAATGGAATAATATCGGGATACTTCTCTTTCACCTGCATCAAATAAGCTTCCAAATCATCGAAAGTTGCAAGGCTTGGCGAACCCAAATCTTGATAGATTTTCTTGTTTACCATCCAACCTGTATTCCCGAAGGTGTCTGGACCGCCGTACCAGTTTGGAAAAGAGTAAAGCTTACCGTCTTCAAGCCGCAGCATATCCAGTGTTTTTTCACCGGCCCACTTCTTGAGGTTCGGGTACTTGTCGATATATTCATCGAGTGGAACCAGTTGACCTGCTTTGGCCAGCTTATTCAGATCAGCAGCACGATCCAGAGTAATGACTTCCGGCAGTTCTGCGGATACAATCATCGTGTTTAGCTTCTGTTGGGCTGCGCCTCCAGAAGAAATCGGGTTGATGGTTACGCCTTTCTGCTCTTGGATCCATTTACTCGTCTGATCGCTTCCCCAAGGATCAACTGTTGCCCAGTCATAGTGAATGTACCAACTGAATGATAAGCCTTTAAAATCCACTTTCGCCCCAGCCTCATTGTCAGTTGCGGTTGCAGTGCTGCTGGTCGGTTCCATCGTGTCAGCGGGCTTGCTACTTTTTTTGTTGCAACCACCGAGTATCAATGTGAATGCTACCATTAAGATTGTCATGATCTTAAACCACTTCTTTTGAATAACCATTTCTTTTCCCCCTCTTAATAAAAACAAATTGTTTATTTAAAGAACTTAGGGCGCTTATCTGTGACTTTTCCCAGCCGCTCCTAAACTCTGTTAAATCGGAATGTAGTCTATTCTTTCAGGGAACCCACTAAAACACCTTTGACGAAAAACTTCTGCAAGAAAGGATAAACCATAATAATCGGTATCGTAACTACCATCATTGTCGACATCACTAACGATTTATGGGTCACGCCTCTGAGATTATTAGCAAACTCTGCAGCGGCCCCACCGGCATTGGCCAACTGCTCGGATACGATATTTGAGTTAATAATCTGGTTCAGAAGAGTTTGAACGGGTAAAAGACTCAGTTGATTAATAAAGATACTTGCTGTAAACCAGTCATTCCAGTGGCCGACAGCAGTGAACAAGGAAAGTGTCGCAATAACGGGACCGGAAATGGGAATCACGATGCGAAAGAACAACCCGAAATTGTTGCATCCGTCTATCTTAGCGGATTCCTCCAAACCGTCCGGCAAACCCATGAAAAACGTGCGGAAGATAATCATATTCCAAACACTGATGATGCCAGGGATAACCATGACCCAGAAAGTATCCATCAGGTGCAGTGAGCGAATTAACAGGTAAGAGGGAATTAAGCCGCCACTGAAATACATCGTTATGATACACAAAACCATGTAAAACCTCTTGCCTAGTAATCCTCTCCTAGATACGCCATAAGCGAACATGGCGGTAAAGAAGATAGACAAAACAGTACCAATTACCGTTCTTAACACCGTGATGAGGAATGCGTGCATAAGCCGTTGATCCTGAAGGACGACCTGATAGTTCTCAAAGGTGAACTGCCGAGGCAAGAATGTAATGCCTCCTAGAGAAGTATCTGCTCCTACATTAAAGGAGATGACTAATGAATTCCAAAACGGATATAAGGTTACAAATCCCAGCAGAGTCAGCAGAACATAATTTATCCATAAGAATGCACGATCGCCGCTACTTAATTTCATTGTTTTTCCCCTTTCCTACCATAAGCTCTCTCTGCCGGCTTTCTTTGCGATAAAGTTAGCCAGAAGCAACATTGAAATACTGACGATAGCTTTGAACATACCCGCAGCAGTGGCGTACGAATATCGCTGATTTAATACCCCAACATGATAGACGTACGTATCGATAACGTTGGAAACATCTTTCAAGATACCGTTCGTTCCATTGTTAGTTAGTAAGAGAATATCTTCAAAACCCGCATTCAGAATACCCCCAACCGCCAAAATTAAGAAGATGGAAATAACAGGTGCCATACCGGGTATCGTAATTAAGTACACCTGCTTGAAATGACTTGCTCCGTCCAAAGACGCCGCCTCATACAAGTGAGGATCAATTCCAGCAATGGCCGCCAAATAAACGATGGCCCCAAAACCGATTTCCTTCCACACCGAAGTTGAAACAAGAATGGCCCAGAAATATTCCGGAATGGATAACCAGTTGATCGGTTCTTCCACCCAATTGAAACCGAGCAGTAGTATGTTCAAGCTGCCATTGTCAACAGACAACATGGAGAAGACCATTCCAGATACGATTACCATGGATAAAAAATGTGGCAAATAACTGATCGTCTGTAAAACGCGCTTGAACACCATATTGCGGATTTCGTTGAGCATAAGCGCGAGAATAATAGGTGCCGGAAAACCTATAAACAATTTAAGAAAACTAATAATGATGGTGTTTCTCATAACTGTCCAAAAATCTGTAGAATTGAAGAACATGCTAAAATGCTTAAAACCTACCCATGGACTAGCCAAGAAACCTTCAAACATGTTGTAATCTTTGAACGCAATCAGTACTCCCCACATGGGGATGTAACTAAATACAATGACAAAAAGGATTGCAGGGAACACCATCAGTTGAATGTCCCACTGTGACAGAAGTTTTCTCCAAAAAGAATGCCCCTTTTTGCTGATATGATGTTCCGTTTTTGAATTCAATTGCATACTCGTGGAATCCTCCAATCATGTCTCTCTTTCTTTCTAACTTAATCTTACAGACAAGGGTATGAATAATCTATTGAAGGATTTAAGGAAAAGTGATACTATTTCCGGCTCTTTCGAAAAGTAAGATCATTTGCCGCCAACCAGAGATGGTGACATAATGAAGCTTCAATGCTTTTATTATTTAGAGAGGATTGGAGAGGATGGAACCCTTGAAGCTGTTCAAAAAGGTTTATATCGAAATTACAAATGTGTGCAATTTATCCTGTTCCTTTTGTCCGGGTACTGCTAGACCTCCAACCTTTATGGATACCGATACATTTGCTCTCATTCTTTCCCAGCTAGCAGGTAAAACTAAGTCTCTCTACTTCCACATTATGGGCGAACCTCTTCTGCATCCCAAACTGGATGTTCTGCTCGATATGGCCTATGAGGCTGGTTTTTCGGTGAATATTACAACGAATGGCACTCGAATCCATAAAGTTGCGGAGTGGATTCTCAATAAGCCCGCCTTACGGCAAATTAATTTTTCGCTGCATAGTCGGACGGAGAGCCAACATTTTGAACAGTACGTAGATCGGATATTTACCTTCGTTCATCAAGCCGAGCAGCTTCGTCAACTCTATATCAGCTTAAGGCTGTGGAACTTGAGTGAGAATCTGCATAATCCAGATAATGAATGGATCTTGGCTCATATTGCCTCAACTTTTAGACTGGAGCGCCGCATTCTGGATGATTGGGATGGCAGGAGCGGCATTCTGCTGGCACCTCGCGTCTATCTAAATCAGGCAACGGTGTTTGAATGGCCTGACATCAATCGCACAGAAGAATATGACACAGCTGGTTTTTGCCGGGGACTACGTGATCATTTGGGCATCCTCAGCGACGGAACAGTCGTTCCATGCTGCCTGGATGCGGAAGGAACAATCCCGCTCGGCAATGTATTGGCGCTGTCCTTGGATGAGATCATTCATTCCCCACGGGCACTTGCCATGGCTGAAGGCTTCGCCAAGCGGGAGCTTGCTGAAGAGCTTTGCCGTAAATGCGGATATCGCCAGCGTTTCGAATAGTAGCCTTCATCCTCTCCGCTCCTCCTACATATACTGTTACTATCAACAGCTAAAAGGGGGTATGTCCATGGCAGAGCCTCTCTTTACCGTCTCCCGGGAAGACTGGTCGCTTCATCGCAAAGGTTTTCAGGACCAGAACCGCCACCAGGAAAAGGTTCGTGAAGCCGTCAAGCAAAACCTCCCCGATCTCATCACGGATGAAAGTATCATCATGCAGAACGGGAGACAGATTCTTAAAATCCCGATCAAAAGCTTGGACGAATATCGGTTTCGCTACAATTACCGTAAATCGAAGCAGGTAGGACAAGGTGATGGAGATAGCCAGGTAGGCGACGTACTGGGGAGCGATCCGCAATCGGCCTCTGGTCCAGGCAAGGGACAGAGTGCTGGAGATCAGCCCGGTGAGGATTATTATGATACCGAGATCAGTCTGGATGAAGTGGAAGCCCTGCTGTTTGAGGAGCTGGAGCTGCCTCATTTGGAGGAGAAAGAAAAGCGGCAAATGCAAGCAGCCGATATTGTTTTTCATGATGTACGCAAAAAAGGCTTGATGTCCAACATTGACAAGAAGCGAACGATTCTCGAAAACCTGAAGCGCAACGCAGGCAATGGCAGCCCAGGCATCCATAACATCTCTCCAGATGATCTCCGGTATAAAACTTGGGAAGAAGTGCTAAAGCCGCAGTCGAATGCAGCTATTATCGCGATGATGGATACCTCAGGCAGCATGGGCAGCTTCGAAAAGTATGTGGCTCGCAGCTTCTTTCACTGGATGACCCGCTTTCTTAGAACCAAATATGAGCATGTGGAAATCGTATTTATCGCTCACCATACAGAAGCCAAAGAGGTTACCGAGGAAGAATTCTTCACCAAAGGTGAAAGTGGCGGAACCATCTGTTCATCTGCCTATCAAAAAGCACTGCAGATCATTGACTCACGCTTTCCATCCTCCATGTACAACTTGTACCCCTTTCATTTCTCTGATGGTGACAACTTAAGCTCTGATAACGAGCGCTGTGTGCGCTTGATCGGTGAGTTGCTGGAGAAGTGCAATATGTTTGGCTATGGAGAGGTTAATCAATACAATCGCAGCAGCACGCTTATGACTGCGTATAGACAGATCCGACACCCTAAATTCCAGTATTCGGTCATCAAAGAAAAAAGCGAGGTCTACCAAGCACTCAAGACATTTTTCTCGGTGAAAAAATAGACTTGCTTCAGAACACAAGGATAAACGCCTATTGGCGCCCTGTAGGGCCGTGCGTTTACCGATGCGGAATCAGTGAGAACCTTACCTAATTTTTATACTTTCTGCCCTGAAAATAAAAAACGAACATTTTCATTCATCCGTGGTGCCGCCCAAGCGGCATGGAAGTCTGATAGAGTAAGGAAACCCACTCCGTCATCGTACCGGAGTGGGCTTGTCATATGCCTATTGGTTATGATCTTGGGTGGAATCTTGGGTGGGAGACTCTTCTCCAAATGCAGCATCTTCTGTATAGATATCTTCAAGTCCTGCTTGGTCATAGGTTAAGCCTATGGCGGCGAAGGGGGCCGCATTCATTTGTTCGTATTCCACCTTTAATCCTTCCCATACTGCCTCTTGATCAGCCTTCAAAACAAATAACCTCCCTCGCGATAGTATAAAGCACTTCTTCTATTCTACCCCGCAAAGGTCAAACTCACTCGGTAACATCCAAATTATCTAATAATTGTATACTTTATCTAATTAAATGGAGAATTTCTCCATCTCTCCGGAGAGCTCTTCAGCCATCAAGGCAAGCTGCCTAGAAGCACTAGCCAACATCTCCATTGAAGCCATCTGCTGCTCTGCTGATGCAGCAATCTGCTCCATACTGGCTGCCGATTGCTGTGAGGCGGCTGCTAAACTCTGCGAGCGCCCAGAGATTTGACGGGAAGCCTCGCTTAAGCTTTCCAGTGATTCTGTCACTTGGCTGGAGCTTTGTACGATTTCATCCGATGAAGTGTAGATGACATCGAAAGTTGCATCCGTACTGCTTAGTGCCACTGCTTGTTCATCTGCAATAGAACGAGCCTTCTTAATACGCTCAACGACAAGACTTGTCCGACTTGTCGTGTTGCGGATATGAACGTTGATTTCTTCAGTCGCCTTAGCTGAATTCTCAGCTAGTTTGCGGATTTCATGGGCCACAACTGCAAAGCCTCTCCCTGATTCTCCAGCGCGCGCTGCTTCTATCGCTGCATTAAGCGATAATAGATGCGTTTGATCAGCAACCTGACGAATCAGACTAACAATCCTATCGACCTGATGAATCATACCTTCTAGTTCCTGCATCGATTCATCCACCTCACGGGTGATCTCGATCGTTTCAGCCATTTTATCCGATTGAACCTTTAAGAGATGGCGTCCATCCCGGATCGCTTCTTGAGTTTTGACGGCTAATTGTGCGCCTTCTGCGGTCTGGCGATGAACGTTACCAACCTCTCCAACCATTGCAAGGAGAATCTCGTTTGTTAATGAGATATCCTCTGCTTGATACTGATTGTTTTCCGCCATCTCATTGATCGTCGTCGTCACCTGACTGATGGTCTGAGTATTCTCATGAGTAGAGGCACTCATCTGCTCGGCGTTCGCGCTTAGATCCATAGAAACCTTACTGATATTCTTGATTGTGCTCCCTAGCGAATGAAGCATCTGCTCTAGGTTTTTAGCCATAACTCCAGTTTCATCTTTATTCTTCAACAGATCATCAAAAATAGCAACTCGAGCCAACTTTAATTGACCTACATTTTGAATCAGATCAGTCATTTTACGAAGCGGACCTGATATTCGGCTACCCATCCAATAAGCGATAACGGATGCAACGAGTAAGACAAGTATACTGAACATGAAAATCAGCAGACGAGTATGTTCAAGCTGACGCTGCAATTCCTCAGCCTTCACTTGCAAAATAAGATCAATATCATCAACATAATTACCTGTTCCGACAACCCAACCGAAAGGTTCAAAGTAAAGGCTATACCCTCTTTTGAGCTTGTCTACGGTTTCTCCTGCCTTGGGAAACCAGTAATCCGTGAAGCCCCCGCCCTTAACACCCTGCCCAATAATGTTTTGAATGAAAAGAGTTCCCTTGCTGTCCTTCGTTTCCCAACGATTCTTACCTTCTGCTGCCTTGCCTAACAGAACAACATTAGTGCCCTCCTTGGTATCCGCCCAGAAGTACCCTCCCTCTCCATAGCTCAATTCTCTTAAAAGATCTGCACCGATTTTCTGAGCATCAGCTCGTGAAATTTGCACCGTTTCGGATTGTTTGACTATGGCTTGAAGCATGGATACAGCGGTTTCAACCTCTTGCTTGATCATGTTGTCGTAATCCCCACGTAAAGAGGTTGACAGTTGGCTTAGAAATTGATCGTTATTTTTCTGAAACCAATAGACGGAGATCCCTGTAATGATGGTTGCTGTGATTAATGTAACGGTACAAGCTAAGAGAATAATTTTAGTGCGAATGGACTTCATATCCAACCAGCCTCTCTTTGTAATAAATATAAGTATATACTTATATTATTCGTCATCATATCTTTTTTATTAATTATTATTTTTCCAATTTAATACAGTAATCGGTTGTATTCTGATAGAGCCAAAAAAAGCTTCCCTCATAAATGTGAAGGAAGCTTAAAACTTTATTATTTAGCAGGGCAGGATTCTAGCTTTTTAGTGTGATGACATCAACGCCGCGCTCGCGTAGACGCTGTATGCTTTCGATATCGGTTGAATGATCAGTCACAACATGATGAATTTGATCCCAACCACAGACCCCAGCAAATGCGCGAACACCAAATTTACTGTAATCGGCTAGTAAATATACCTCATCTGCTATCGAGATCATCTTCTGCTTTAATAGCGCTTGAAGCTCATTGGACTCACTAACACCGCGATCCAAATGAACACCCTTGCAGGAGAAGAATACTTTTTCAACGTGATATTGGTCGAGTGATCGCTCCGCAAGTGGCCCCACAAAGGAAAGCGAGCCTTCAAGCAGCACGCCACCCGTTGCAATCACATGGATGCTCCGTTTGGAGGAAAGCTCTAGAGCAACCTTGATGGAGTTGGTCAGTACAGTTAAGGGCATATCCGGCAGCAGCTTGGCCATCCACCATGCCGTTGTACTGGCATCAAGCAGGATTCGATCATGCTGTTCGATCCGCAGAATCGCTTCCCGGGCGATATTACGCTTCTCTTCTACATTGGTTGTCTCCCGCTCGAAATAGGGAACCTCCGGTTGTGCAGCACCAATACTTATGGCACCTCCGTGACTGCGGGCCAGCTTGCTCTCGGCTTCCAGCTTGTCAAGATCCCGACGAATGGTCTCCTCCGTCACCAAACATATTTCGCTCAGCTCGGTAACACGGATGCTTCCCCGCTCGTTCACGAGCTCTACAATTTTCTGCAATCGTTCTGCGGCAAGCATAAGCTCCATTCCTCTCGAAAACATTCCTTCCTTCAGGCTAAACGAAGGATGGCAAAAAGGCAAGGCAAGAAAAGCTCGAAGTTGGAACCTGTAAGTAAGACTTATCTATCCATAAGCCGACGGAATGTCTCATAAGCCATTTCCCAGCTTGAGGTATCCTCTGGAGCATAGCTTTTGATTGGAAAAGAACGATGAACAGCTGCACGTGCATCCTCTAGACTCTTAAATTCGCCCAGTGCCATAAATTGAACCAGTACGTTGCCGATTGCACTGCCCTCCACCGGACCTGCCCAGACGGGACGAGCGATGGCATTAGCTGTATATTGGCATAAAAACTCGTTCTGTATCCCCCCGCCAACCATATGCAGTCCGGAATAATGAACATCAGCCAAAGCCTCCGTACGTTCCAGGACATAACGGTATTTGAGCGCCAGACTTTCCATAACACATCGGACGATCTGGGCTTCGGTCTTTGGAACGGGTTGGCCTGTATCCCGACAGAAGCTGCGTATTTTTTCCGGCATACCCGATGGGTGAAGAAAACGAGAATCCTCGGGATCAATAAAGCTGCCAAATGCAGGCTCCTTGCTTGCTAAGGCTGCCCACTCCGCAAATGAACGGACACAGCCCGCGCTATCCCATTCCCGTTTGCATTCCTGCAGCAACCAAAGACCCATGATATTCTTGAGTAATCGGTAGGTATCGTTCACACCGCCCTCATTCGTAAATTCTAGGGCAAGTGTCTCCGGCGTGAGCGACGGTTGAGCAAGCTCTGTACCAAGCAAGGACCAAGTACCGCAGCTAAGATACGCGAAGGGGGAAGTCAATGCAGGAACAGCTGCAACAGCTGATGCCGTATCATGAGAGCCTACAGCTACAGCTAAAAGTGGAGGTACATCCAGCTCTTCGCATACGCTGGTTAACAATGTACCGATTGTTTCACCCGGCTTAATCGGTTGCAGAAAAAGCTTGGTTGGAATACCGAGTGACTCCATCATGTCTGTATTCCATTCTTGTTTAATCGGATGAAACAGTTGGGTCGTTGTCGCGTTGGTAAATTCGCTGGCCTTAACGCCAGTAAGCAAATACATTAATAGATCAGGCATCATAAGCAGGGTTTCAGCCTCTTGTAACAGAACTGAACCCGCTTTTTGCATAGCGTAGAGCTGGTAGATTGTATTGAAGGACATAAATTGCAGCCCGCTCTGCTCAAAAATGACTCCCTTACCTAGCTTGGCTAGAACCTCCTCCATAACGCCATCCGTATGGGGGTCCCGATAGTGATAAGGATTATCCAACAGCTCTCCATTGCCATCCAGCAGACCAAAATCGACTCCCCAGGTATCGATGCTAAAGCTGCCCAGATCATACCCACCCAGAACGGCCTGGCGAATACCGATCTTAATCTCTTGCAAAAGCCGGCTTATATCCCAATGAAGATGATTACCAATTTGTAGTGGTGTGTTGTCAAAGCGGTGCACCTCAGTCATCCTTAGACCGGATAGACCATCTTCCATCGTATAAAGCTCACCCACAATCGCGCGTCCACTACTTGCGCCAAGATCAAATGCCAAAACGGCTGAATTTCTCGTCATGATATGCTTACCCCCCCGTGCTTATCTCAATTCTTCTTGGATTCATTCTCCGAAATCAAGGAATGGCTCTGAGCCATTCCATCATACAGCTTCCGTTTATCTTTGAAAAGCTGTAATTTCTTTGTTTAGCTTTAAAAATAAATACCAAACCAGCCATAAATCTGGAGAAGTAAAAATAAATTTTAACTAATCTTATCATGTTCTGGGCAAGATATCTGCAATTTCTTTCGATCAATCGATTGAATATTATGGATTACTCTAATCTATTGTTATATTTGTGAATTTTTTCGTGTGCTGATGTGTTTTAACTTGTTCCATGTTATTATGAAGATAATTCAAAAATAAACAAACATTTTTAAAGATCTTATCTACACTTCAATCCGACTAACCATCCTGGGAGGAACTCAAATGCAATTCAATCTGCTTCATCCGGCTGACCAGATCATCATGATCATGGAGCGAATTTACCGTTACGGCATGACTACTACATCCGGAGGTAATCTTTCGATTATCGACGATAAAGGAGATATCTGGATCAGTCCAGCAAGCGTGGACAAAGGTTCCCTTACACGTGCCGATGTTGTCTGTGTCAAAGCAGACGGTACTATCGTTGGTAAACACCGTCCATCCAGCGAGTTTCCTTTTCATCAGATGATGTACAAGAAGAGACCAGACCTGAAGGCAGTTGTTCATGCTCATCCACCCGCTCTTGTTGCATTCAGTATCGCCCGCAAAATCCCGAACATCCAAATGCTTCCGAATGATCATCTGGTCAGTGGAGAAGTTGGCATGGCTGATTATGCTCTCCCCGGTAGTGCGCTTCTAGGTGAAGAAATCGCCTCCGTCTTTGCGCAAGGCATTCGTACAGTTATGATGGAGAATCATGGTATTGTTGCAGGTGGTGTGACATTGTTTGAAGCTTTCCAAGCCTTCGAAACCCTGGAATACACGGCTCGTCTAGAAATTAATGGCCGCCAGCTCGGAAAGATAAATTCATTGACAGTGGAGCAGCAAGAACAAGCTCGGACCGAGCAGCATCAAATCTCGGATGAATTCCAGCCTGCTGCAGTTACATCGGAAGAGCGGGAAGTTCGTAGAGATATGTGTGCATATATTCATCGTTCCTACGATCAGCGTCTGTTTACCAGCACCCAAGGAACCTTCTCCCAACGCCTTTCGGATGGCTCAATCATCATCACTCCGACTGGCAAAGATCGTAAATACCTCGCGCCGGAAGACCTGGTACGAGTGGAGAACGGCGCCAAGGAGTCTGGCAAGGTGCCAAGCCGCTCTGTTAAGTTCCATCAAGCGATATATGATGCACAACCTGATATTCATTCCATCATCATTGCGCATCCCCCTAATATTATGGCGTTCGCGATCACAGATATGGCTTTTGACTCCCGTACGATTCCTGAGAGCTATATTTTACTGCGCAACAATCCCAAGGTACCGTTTGGTGCAACCTTCCTAGATATGGAGCAGACCGCCAAGCTATTCGTCGCTAACACCCCAATGGTGATTGCGGAGAACGATTGCGTAATCGTCACTGGAAGCAGCATGCTTAATGCTTTCGACCGACTTGAGGTTGCGGAATACAGTGCCAAAGCGATTCTCGCCGCCCAGATTATTGGCGACATCATCCACATTGATGAACAGAAGATCAAAGATATTGACGTTGCTTTCAACCTGCTGTAAGCAGCTGTAATTTTTGTAGGTTGTGTAGGCTGCTGTGCAGGCTGCTTAATGCTACTTTAGGCTGCTGTAAGCTAATGTAGGCTGCTGTAAGCTAATGTAAGTGCTTTATGGTAAGTAGACGTTTGACGTTTGATTAACATTTGCCCACCCTCCAATTTTTTAGAGGCTATGCAGACAATAGTTGCTCTTATTTCTACAAAAACCTACCTTTTACCTGTATGCGGACTCAGACGACCTTATTTACCTACAGCAGCACGGGAATAGCTGTTTTGCACCAATAAGCGTCACTGAATCCGCATCATTCCAATACAACTTGTTACTTTTTTCACTTGATTCCTCTGTTAGCAACTGTTGGAGCCCAAGCCATTGATCGTGGACTAACCCCTGGACTGAAGGGGCCGCTCCGAAACAAATAGTGCTCATTTTGAGCACTATTTAGACCCTAGCGTCCCCAAAGCCTGATTTAGCGCTCAAAATAAGCGCTAAATCAACCAAAGCCAGCCCCGACGGATCGCCAAATGGGAAATATGCGTTTATAATTCACCAAAAGCAGAGGCCTGCACCAAAAATGCTAGGTGTTATCACAAGACAGTACATTATAGTCAGACATTGACTTTCGCTCTGACTTTCGCTCTGACTTTCGCTCTGGCTTTCGCTCTGACTTTCGCTCTGGCTTTCGCTCTGGCTTTCGCTCTGGCTTTCGCTCTGGCTCTGGCTCTGCGTTTTAGTAGGCTTACACATCTATTATTCTAGAAGGGTGATGAGAAAATGTTAGCAGTTAGAAGAATTTATTGGCCCGCAATTAACCTGATAGGTCCTGGAAGCGTCAAGGAAATCGGCGCCGAAATCAAAAATTTCGGTAAAACAAAAGCACTTTTTGTAACGGACCGTGTGTTGAATGAAATCGGCGTTGTCAAAAGGGTAACCGATGTATTGGATCAAAGCGGAATTGACTACGTTATCTTTGACGACGTTAAACCAAACCCTACGACGAAGAATGTTAACGATGGTCTAGCTGTTTACAATGAAAATGGTTGTGACTTTATCATCTCACTTGGTGGAGGATCTCCTCAGGATGCAGCGAAAGCGATTGGCATTCTTTCTACCAATGGCGGCAATATTGTTGACTATGAAGGCATTGGCAAGTCCAAGGAAAGATCAGCGCCTATTCTTGCAATCAACACGACGGCCGGCACCGCATCTGAAGTTACGGTCAACTACGTAATTACGGATGAGCACCGGAAGATCAAAATGGTCATGGTTGATCCAAACTCGCTTGCTGTCGTTGCAGTCAACGATCCGGAACTGATGGTAAACAAACCGGCTGCTCTAACTGCAGCTACTGGAATGGATGCACTCACCCATGCGATTGAGGCCTATGTAACCCAAGGCGCTTTTGAGCTATCCGACACGATCGCTTTGAAAGCCATTGAGCTTATTGCTCGCTCGCTCGTTGCTGCCGTCAAGAATGGCAAAGATCTGGAAGCCCGCTCCACAATGGCTTGGGGCTCCTACGTTGCCGGACTATCCTTCTCCAACTGCGGGCTTGGTATCGTGCATAGTATGGCTCATCAATTAGGTTCGGAATATGACCTCCCACATGGGGTAGCCAATGCTATTCTGTTGCCTTATGTAATGGAATTCAACCTTGATTCCGCTGTGGAGAAGTTCGCCTCCATTGCCCGGGCAATGGGAGAGAATACCGACGGCTTGACTGTCGAAGAAGCCGCGCCGCTAGCGCTAGCTGCAGTCCGACGCTTATCAGCGGAGGTTGGCATTCCCGAACTGAAATCAACCAGCTTCGATCCTGCGGATGTCGAGAAGCTTGCTACACAAGCGATGAATGACGTTTGTACAGGTGGTAACCCAAGAGCGGTAACAAAGGAAGATTTAATCACCCTTTATCTAAAAGCCTTCCAAGGATAAGCTCCGTCTGTGCTTAGAGTGGTTTTATCCGTTCTGATAAAGTAAACAAAAAGGCGCATGCTCACGCATGCGCCTTTTTGCGATATAGTGAGGACTTTTTGTCTACGGGGTGGTGAGCTATTGGGCTACGCCTTAAGTTCTTCAACCATAGGGACGATCATTTAATAATGGGCCCTCACGAATCACTTAATAAGCTACATCTTGGAACTTCATTTCGTTCCCTTCGCCCACAAGACGAGGGCTATTACCATTCACCCTCGAATGACCGCAGTTACCCTCCAGTCCGCAAATTATTGCCATTCACCCTCGAATGACCGCGGGCTATTACCCTGTAATGTCCGCGGGCTACTACCCTGTAATGTCCTTTACAGTTACAATTCCAATAATTTTTTCATTACACCCTCATGCATGATGTCGTGTATGAGATTGAGAAGTTTCTCAGTCGGCGGTTTATTCTCCTGCTTGTACCAATAACTGAGCACGCCAATCATTGCCGCTAAAGTAAATTCGATGGTATAGTCAAGTTCAAAATTATCGGGAGCACCCTGAGTAATCAACATTTGCTTGAGTTTAGGCTTTAAATTGTTTTTTAGCTTGTTTAGAAACGAGGGGTCCCCGTTGTCGCCGAGCAGAACAATATAATATTTGCTATGCTCCTCATACATTTTAATAAAATCGCCCAGGGGAAGCGCTTGTGTGTCTCTTGGCGTATTAAGAGGTGGAAGTTCCTCTAATTTAGGCAAGAGTGAGTCTTCAATTTGTTCAAGAACATCATAAACATCAATGAAATATTCATAGAATGTGCCCCGATTATACTGTGCTTTGGCAGTAATTTCTTTAACCGTAATCTTATCAATGCGCTTCGTGCAATAAATTTGCCAAAAGGCATCTGTAAGGTTTTTTTTAGTTTGCGCAGTAAGTTCCGGTTGTTTTTTCATAAGTGCAACCCCTTCACAAGATAATCCGACATATCGTTAAAGTTGTTGGTTGATGATTTGTCATTACATTTCTATAATTGCATTATACAACACGTTGTTGGGTAAATAAATTCAAATGTTAAAGAGAAGGAGTTCTTATATGTCTATACTAACCGTTGAACATCTAACAAAGGACTATGGCGAAGGCAAGGGGATTTTCGATGTGTCTTTTAAAATTGAACAAGGCGAGGTCTTCGGATTTCTCGGTCCAAATGGGGCGGGGAAAACCACAACCATTCGTCATATCCTCGGTTTTTCAAGGCCGCAAAGTGGCAATGCCAGGGTATTAGGATTGGATTGTTGGGATAATCCGAAGGAAATTCAAAGCAAGCTAGGCTACTTGCCAGGTGAAATCGCGTTCCCTCATGATATGAAAGGCACACAATTTATAAAGTACATCGCAGATATGCGTGGGCTTACAGATATGACCAAGGCTAATAAGATTATCAAGCAATTTGAGCTTGACCCGTCGGGCGCTCTTAAACGGATGTCCAAGGGAATGAAGCAGAAGATCGGAATTGTGTGTGCTTTCATGCACGACCCCGATCTACTCATTCTTGACGAGCCAACTAGCGGACTAGACCCCTTGATGCAAGCAACCTTTATCAAGCTAATCCGTGAAGAAAAAGAAAACGGTAAAAGTATTCTTATGTCTTCTCATATGTTTGAAGAGGTTGATGGAACCTGTGATCGTGTCGGAATGATAAAGGGGGGTAAGCTGATTGCGACAATTAACCCAAATGATATCCGTCGTTCCGAAACAAAGACCTTCAAAATTGAGTTTTTATCTCACGAGGATTTTCAATCCATGCTAGAAGAAAGCTTTACGATTAGAGACATCAAATCAGAGTTACGCCAAGTTATCATCGATATAAATGACGCAGAGGTTAATGAATTGCTTATGGCATTGTCCAAACGCAAGGTGAAGTTTATTAGTGAAATGAAGCACACCCTTGAACATCACTTTATGCAATATTACGAGAGAGGTAACCATCATGTTCAGTAAACCCTATTTCATCCAAACGATAAAATCAAACATTAAGCTGCATGCCATTATTACAGGTATACTTTGCCTGTTAATATCCATTATTATGAGTGTGTTTGACCCGAAGATGATTGAGGACATAAAGAATGCTAGCAGTGGAGTAGCAATTAATCCCCTTGGGGATATTTCATCACTCATTGCCTTTATTGCCAATCAGTTTTATGGCATGATGGCAATTATCTTCCCCATGATTTATTTGATCATTGTTGGTAATAAGCTAATAGCAGGGCAAGTTGACAAAGGCAGTATGGCCTATAATCTATCAACGCCGGTTACAAGAACACAAATAACCTTTACCAGTGCAATCTATCTTGTAGGCTCTCTAGCGGTTATGTTTGGTTTCATTGCTGGAGTAGGATCAGCGGTTGCAGCGATTGTTCAGCCTGGTGTACTCGACTATGGGGTGTTTTTAACGCTGACACTTGGTTGTTTTTTGTTTCAATTTGCTATCAGCGGAATAACCTTCTTTGCTTCTTGTGTTTTCAACAACTCAAGTAGATCACTTACCGTTGGTGCTGGACTACCCCTTGCATTTTTCGCTTTTAACCTACTGGCAAGTATGAGTGATGAGCTTCAGTTCTTAAAGAATTTTTCACTGATTACCCTTTTTGATCGTGATGCAATAATGGACGGCAAGGGCTATCTAGCAAAGCTTATTATCCTTGCTGTTATTGGTATTGTTCTATATGTCGCAGGAATAAAGGCATTTAAAGAAAAAGATTTACCCTTATAAAAGATCAGTTTTAGAGACCTAGACGGTGGAGTGCGGCAAGAAACTGACCCAGCAGCCCCATTCCCATCTGGGAGAGGACGCGATAGTCTGCCTTCTGAAGCTCCACTCCTCCTTTATTTCCTTGTGCGACACCGGATAATACTCCGTCAGGGACCAGGTACCGGATTAAGGCAACCTTCGCCCGAACCAGACAGGAGGTGTCCTTCATCTGGTACCAGCCTCCCGCAACTGCAATGGCAATTGCGGCTGCAATTCCCGCGGACCCGGATGTATCAGAACCTGTGAAAGGCTCATCCAGGAATACACCCCATAATCCACCCTCTCGCTGCCAGCTCAACGCAGCATCGATCGCTCGGCACAATTCCCCCTCATGGGGCCTCGTGTCCTCAGCCTTGCCTAGGACTTCCAACGTTCTGACAAGCCCAAGCAAATACCAGGCATGTGCTCGGGACCAATTCTTGAAAGTCATCCCACCGTCCAACTCTAGCCGCAAGTACAGTTGTCCTCCCACAAGTAGCTTGTCCGCCCGCACCTGCAATTGCTGCAATGCTGCCTTCCTCCACGCTCCTCCATATAGATTGGAGATCAACGCCATCGGGTAGGCCACCGTGTAGCTACCTTCAGCTGTCAGCATATTTCCGTCGAGTATGTTCCCGTGCTCATCCTGCTCTTCCTTCCAGAAATTTAAGGCGAGCTCGAGTAGCGGATGATTACCCCACAAACGGGCTATACCCGCGAAAGGCAGCGTGCCTTCCATGCCGTATACCCGGTTTAGAACAGGTTCACTTCGCGGGTTTTCATAAGATAGTTGTCCGCTCTCGTCCATGAATACCGCCAAATGTTCCGTTGCTGCTCTACGGTAGGTCTCATTTTCTGTCGCATCCGCTAGGTCTAGAAGACCGTCCAACACACATCCTTCCATCCAGCCGAAAGGGTGTATCGAGGAGATCGAGGCTAGAGTCTTGTGAAACTGTTCGAGTGGTTCCTCAGTCAGCTTTTCCTCCAGCAGCAAATGGGGGAGAAGCAGTTGCCCTCTTTCAGTTAGTGCAGGCGTTGCAGATGTGAAGAACCACAAGGGGTGCTCCCCCTTTATAAGTCGAAGGGTGACCCCTCCATCTATGGCCATTTGAACTTGCGCCTTAGCAAAAATCAGTTCATGAGTCTGAAATACATTGGCATAACGAATATCTAGATATCCTAGAGTTTCACCGGTCAGCTTCAGCTTTACTTCTATTACTTTCTCCTCCCGGACGTCGAGAGCTACAGTTATCCGAAGTCTGGCCTGCCCCTTGACCGATTCCGACAGCCAGAACAGTTCAACCGGTTCTTGCCCAGGTGCTACCGCTACCGCAGTCCACCCTTGCGGAATGCGTTTACTGCTTTCCAGAGCTACTTGACCCGCTTTTACCCTGAAAATTCCCTTATAGGCTGATTTCATGTTCCATATCCCCTTTTAAAAACCAGATAATATCCAGGTAGCCGTGGCAACCAAAGCCAACAACACCAAGCTATGCTTAAATGCCATTTTCACCAGTTCCGATTCCTTCCCATATAGTCCGACGGCAGCAACCGCAATCGCTATGGACTGGGGCGAGAGCATCTTGGCGGTTCCTCCCCCTACCGTGTTAGCAGCTAACGCCAGAGCAGGGTCCATGGCAACTCCCGTGGCGGTAATAGCTTGCAACTGGCCGAACATTATATTAGCCGATGTATCTGATCCGGTAATAAATACCCCAACCCAACCAATAAGGGGAGAAACGAACGGGAACAGCCCTCCACTTTCTGCCAATAATTCCCCGATGGAACGAATCATACCCGAGTAGTTGGCTACATAGGCAAAAGCACTGATGGTAACGATAGCAAGAATGGAATAACGCATTTCACGAAGCGTTTGGCAACATGCTTTCGCCCAATTTTTCCATGAAATCTGAAATATCCATTTTGTTAAAATCGTTGTAAAGAAGATTGCCGTCCCCCCCGCTCCTAGAAATTCCCACTTCCAAAAAACCGATAGCAGCTTAGCTTGACTCCTAATTTGTTCATGCATGAAGGGCACTGGAATTTTCAAGCTCAAAAATTCTCCACATACATTTAATGCTGTCAGCAAGGGGTTATTGCCCGAGTAAGCGCCAACCAGAGCGGACTTGATGTCAGGCAACCCCCAAATCACGATGAATAAGGTCATCAGCAGGTAAGGTGACCATGCTCTTATCATCTGCAGATTTGAAGGACGATCA
>JACMJI010000327.1 GCA_014380705.1 Gorillibacterium sp.
CAATTCGGCCTAGGTATAGAGAGAGCTTACTATCCATTTCCCTCACTCCAGATCTAAAGAATTTAGAACCATTATACCAATAAGCACCTCTTGAGCATACTTAAATTCCATTGTCTCAGCCCGTTTAATAACTCCTCAGTACTAAAAAGCACGCCGACCACAGGGAATGGGGGGGCGTGCTTTTTGATGTGTTCACACGGTCAGAATTATTAGTTCTTTTTCTCTATCACAGGGATATAGATGTCCATCTGAACGAGACCATTCTCGTCTCCAGCGGATTTGCAATCATAATACTCGAACTCCACGCCGCCCCCATGCTCATAGCCGGAATGGGGAAACCATTCTTGGAAGATCGTGGACCAGGTTTCCTGTATGGAGGCGGAGAATTGTTCCCGGGCTACCTTAGGTGTCGTAAAAACAGCGTAGGTTGCAGCCGGGAATGTACGGTGGACGGTACGTGCCGGTGGTTCCACCTCACCCTTGACCTCAACGCCGATGATGTAGTTGAAGTCTCCTGTTTCCATATTAAAATCAGTGCAGATGCCATATTCGTCGCGAGAGCCTAGCTCGTAAAGTGACTTTCCCCAGTCCTCTTTCAGATACGTTTGCCAGAATGCAGGAATCTCGTTAAGGTTTTTACCGCAGCTGTTATTCGTTGCTAGCACATAACCTACAACATCAAATTGTGGCTTTTGGATGATTTGATATTCCATTCGAATTCCTCCTAAGTATGGATTAAACCGCTCTTGCAGCACGTTTCGCTTGGTATACAGAGGCGTGTCGACCCGCCGTTTTCGGTATTCCCCCGGATTCATGCCGAACAGCTTACGGAAGGCCCGGATGAACGTTTCATGAGAGCCGAAGCCAAGATCCAGAGCGATGTCGAGCAGCCGATCATCCGTATGGGATACCCGGTAAGCCCCAATCGATAGTCTTCGCTTGCGAACATATTCCATTACAGAGTCCCCCACCATGGCCAAAAATACCCGGTGAAAATGGAAAACTGAAAATCCGGCTACCTCTGCAAGCTCACTCAAACATAGTGAACCATCTAAATGCTCCTCGATATAATCAATCGTTGTTTGAATACGTATCGGATAATCTCTCACTACTAGCCCATCCTCCTTCCTAAAACTACAATACCAAAGAAGTAGGCTCCTTTCTTGACAATTATTGCTTTCCGATGGATTCACCAGAGATTTCGCTAAACCTGAAAATATGACACCCTATACAAAATATGGCGCCTAGTATAAAGCAGCTAACGCCTCTACAATAAAGAGAGAGAAAGGGCTTTCATATAGGATAGGAGATAGGAGGCGCAGCCCGAATGACAATGAATGTAGGGATTGAAACTGGAATTAAACCCGCAAGTAGAAAAAGAGACTTTTCGAGATTTCTTAGAAAATTGTACTCTCAGCGGTATCTTCAGGTTATGGCGCTTGTTGGGATTGCCTGGATGTTGATTTTTAACTACATCCCGATGTATGGGATTATTATCGCCTTTAAAGAATTTAATATCGTTAAGACAGTTTCACAAGCGCCATGGGTGGGGCTTGAACACTTTAGAGCATTTTTTGAGGATGAGAACCTGGGCTATGTGATTAAAAATACGATTGGAATGAGTCTACTGAAGCTAGTTATTGGTTTTCCCCTCCCGATCGCATTTGCCATCATGCTCAACGAGGTTCGTTCAGTGTTCTTTAAAAAGTCAATTCAGACGATATCCTACCTGCCACACTTTTTGTCCTGGGTTGTCCTTGGTGGAATTCTAGCCACTTGGCTAGGTGATGTAGGGATAATTAACAAGATATTAATGACCCTTCATCTTATTGACAGTCCAATTACTTATCTGGCAGAAGCAAAATATTTCTGGACAATTGTAATCGCATCTGACTTGTGGAAGGAGCTTGGTTGGTCAGCGATTATCTACTTGGCTGCTATATCCAGCATTTCACCAGAATTATATGAAGCAGCCACGATTGATGGGGCTGGACGCTTTCAGAAGGTTCTGAACATTACGCTTCCTTCGATTAAAGGAACCATTTCGATTCTATTTATTCTAGCAGTGAGTGGGGTTTTAAATTCGAACTTTGATCAAATCCTCGTGCTGCGTAACTCTTTAAATGAGACCTCAAGTAATGTCATCGACATTTATGTGTATCAAACAGGAATCTTACAGGGACGCTATTCCTACGCAGCAGCAGTTAGCTTAATTAAATCAGTGATTGCGTTGATGTTGCTCCTCGGTGCCAATTATGTTACCAAAAAGCTGAATGACACATCTTTATTCTAGAAAGGCGGTGGCATCTGTGTTTTCTTTAAAACGTAAAACCATGTCTGAAGTATCCTTCGATATCGTTAACAATGTAATCATGCTGGGCATCTGTTTTATTACCCTATACCCGATCTGGTACGTACTCGTCAACGCATTTAATGACGGAGCGGACGCAATGAGGGGTGGAATTTACTGGCTTCCTCGGAAGTTCAGCCTAGATAGCTTTAAGACAGTATTCCATAGCAGTGGGATTATGACGGCTATGGGGATTACGGTAGCTAAGACATTGCTTGGAACGGTTATCCACGTTTTCTTTACAGCGATGGTCGCCTATGCGTTCTCTCGAAGAGAATTGATCGGTCGCAGGCCGTATATGTTGATCGGTACAATTACCATGTTCTTTGGCGGTGGGCTCATTCCTTTCTTCTTGCTCATCCGTGATTTACACATGCTGGATAGCTTTATGGTTTACATCATACCCGCTATGTTTAGTTTTTGGGATCTGATTATTTTTCTTACTTTTTTTCGAGAAATACCGGATGGACTTGAAGAAGCAGCAAAGATTGACGGTGCAAACGATTTTAAAATCTTTTACCAGATCATCATTCCCGTATCCATGCCAGTCATTGCTACCATTGCGCTTTTCCACGGTGTATTCCAATGGAACGATTACTTCACAGGGATGATCTACATTAACAAGGTGGACCTGCAGCCGATTCAGACGTATCTATTTCGCGTAGTCGCCCAATCCAGCTCAAACCAGATGATAGCCGCTATGCCAACAAATATGGTCAGAACGGTTACCTCACAGTCCCTGAAGCTTGCGACCATGGTCGTTACAACGGCTCCAATCGTTTTCGTCTATCCCTTCCTGCAGAAGTATTTTGTTAAGGGCTTTATGATTGGGTCTATCAAGGGGTAAGAATCACACATCCGATTATCAATCTTTGCTAAGCAAAGATGGTTAATAAAAAAATTCATTAGCAAAGGGGCAATACAAAGATGAGAAAAACAAGAAAGATAGTCACCTCGCTATTAGCATTAACATTAGCCTTCTCTATGACGGCTTGCGGCAGTAAAGACAAAGGGGCGACGAATGAAAGTCCTAAGGCGAGTGCTGTCGCAACGACAGCGGCTAGTACGGCTCCTACAGTAAATCCAGACGCACCCGGCTGGCAATCGGATACATCTCCGATCACATTTGATTGGTATCTTAATTTCTCTTGGTTCCCGAACAAATGGGGCGTAGATGAAACGAGTAAGTATATTACTAAGAAGACAGGTGTAGACATCAACTTTATCGTTCCGGCGGGCAACGAAAATGAGAAACTCAACACGTTGATTGCTTCCGGCAAGCTTCCAGACTTCATCACGCTTGGTTGGTGGGAGGACGCGGTTAAGAAGATGATCGAGGGCAAGCTTGTTCTGCCACTGAATGAATTGGCTGACCAATATGACCCTTACTTCTTCAAAGTAGGCGACCCATCCAAAATTGGTTGGTACAC
>JACMJI010000328.1 GCA_014380705.1 Gorillibacterium sp.
GAGTGGGCGGCAGAAGCCTCCTCCCGCGTCCCGCGGGAGATCGAGCGCTGGCTGCGGCTCGTGCCGCAGCTGCGCGAAGCGGGCGAGCCCAGCCGGCTCGCCGCGGAGCTAGGCGACGACGCCGCGTGGGAGTTTCTCGCCCACGGAGCAGTTCGCCTAACCGAAGCGGGCGTTGCCGTGCTCCTGCCTGCATGGTGGGAGCGAGTCCGCAAAGCGAAGCCCAAGCTGAAAGCCAAAGTGAGATCCTCAGTTGGCTCTAAGGCTGGTGGTGGAGAAGCTATGTTTGGACTTGATGGCATTCTGAAATTCGACTGGCGTCTGGCAATTGGAGACACAGAGCTCAGTGAAGAGGAATTTAAAGAGCTGATCGAACAGAAGAAGCGGCTTGTTCAGTTTCGTGGTGAATGGGTCCAACTGGACCCTGCACAGCTTGAACAGATTCGCGAAGCCATGAAACGAACACGCAAGCGTAAAGGACTATCCTTTCGTGAAGCACTGGAGATGCATCTGCTCGGTGAGATTCCTGCTGCAGGTTCTGCTGCCCATGCTCATGATGATGACCGTGTGATGATGGAGCTTGAAACCGACGACCAGCTGAGCCAAGTATTCAATCAACTGGAGCACAACGCAGGAATCCCGATCACGGATACGCCAGCTGAGTTTCACGGGTCTTTGCGCCGCTACCAAGCAGAAGGTGTGTCCTGGCTGCTGTTTCTACGGCGGATTGGTCTCGGAGGCTGTTTGGCCGATGACATGGGTCTTGGCAAAACGATCCAATGGATTTCCTACCTATTAAACGTTAAGGAGGAGCAGCAAGCCCGCGCTGCTGCTCGCTTGACGGATCCTATCGTTGCTGCCGATCCCCTTTACCCACAAGAGGAGGGTGACATGCCCTCGCTGTTGATTTGTCCAACATCCGTTCTTGGCAACTGGCAAAAAGAGTTGGAGCGTTTCTCACCTTCCCTGAGCATTCATCTGCACTATGGCCCAAATCGGTTGAAGGGAACGGCTTTCGCCGAAGCTGTTCAGCAGGTTGATCTTGTTCTAACCTCCTATACCCTGTCTCATCTGGATGAGGCGGAGCTTCACTTGATTCACTGGAACTCTATCTGTCTTGATGAAGCTCAGAATATCAAGAATGCCTATACGAAACAATCCACAGCGATACGAAGACTTGAGGGCGGTCACCGTATTGCAATGACCGGAACACCGATCGAGAATCGTCTGACTGAATTATGGTCCATTTTTGATTTTCTCAACCCAAGCTATTTGGGCCCTCTGCGGGAATTTAATCGTACGTATGTACAGGCCATTGAGCGAACAGGTGATCGAGAGCCGCTCTTGCGCGTACAAAAGCTTATCAAGCCCTTTATGCTCCGTCGGGAGAAAAAGGATCCTACAATTCTCTTGGATTTAACAGAGAAAAGCGAAGGTAAAGTATACGTTTCACTTACAACCGAGCAGGCCTCTCTTTACGAGAACCATATCCGCGACATGTTTAATCGACTGGAGTCGGTTTCTCCAATGGAACGACGCGGCATGATCCTTGCAGCCTTGACTCGACTCAAGCAGGTTTGTGATCATCCTACTCTCCTGCTGAAGGATGAGCGTTCCTCCTGGCGCGGGCGTTCCAGCAAGGTTGAACGTCTGCTTGATATGGTTCGTGAGCTTCGCTCGGAGGGCGACCGCTGCCTCATCTTTACTCAGTTTGTTGAGGCAGGGCATCTTCTGGAGCGTGCTTTGCAGGAGCAGTTGGGTGAAAGGACTCAATTCCTCCATGGCGGTACACCCAAAGCCGCACGGGATGCTATGATCGACCTTTTTCAAGATGAAAACCTTCCCGATGCAGAACGACCCGGTGTCTTTCTATTGTCCCTAAAAGCTGGGGGGATTGGTCTTAACCTAACCGCAGCGAATCATGTCTTTCATTTCGATCGTTGGTGGAATCCGGCAGTTGAGAACCAAGCCACGGACAGAGCTTATCGAATTGGTCAAACTCGCCATGTTCAGGTGCATAAATTTGTCACCCTGGGAACGCTTGAGGAGCGCATCGATGAGATGCTTGAACGCAAGCTGGCGCTTAGCAATCAGATCGTTGGCAGCAGCGAGAACTGGATCACGGAGCTCAATACAAATGATCTTCGCGAGCTGTTTCGCCTGCGTCGAGAATGGATTGAAGCTTAATTTCCCTTTTATATTCAATTTGTGGCACCAGAGTAAAATCCTTGCATTGTTTAATATAAGACGGCAGCAGCCTCCCTTTAACCATAGGAGACAGCTGCCATTCTTCTTGTACAAACAGTGGCTATCAAGCCGTAAAATCAACAAAAGAGGGACATACTGTTACAATACACGGATTTTTTAATGGAGCTCTTATATTTAAGCTCAGTAGCGTTGCATTAAACTTGTCATGAAATTTTGGTAAAGATGGCTCCTATCCATAACCTTCTTTGTTAGAATTGAAATAAGCGGAAAATGCTAGCAGCAATAAAATCAGTAGTTTTCAGATGATTGCGACAACTTCCAAGCAACGATTATGCAACACTACTGATTAAGCACCTAAGTATTAAGGAGGAACTATGTGGCGGATATTCCGCAGTACCGGGCTAAATAGGATGATAATCTGTAACAGTTATTTTTTACCAGGACTAAAGTCTTGCGATTTGCTAGCACAATTCGATAAAAATAAACAAAAACTGCAATAAACTCAAAATAATCTATCTACACAGGCGTAGATATTGATATAATAGTCTTAAATACCCATAGCATATATATCATTCGCTGAAAGGGGGTGCTTGAATGGGAACAACAGACTTGACAAATATACGCAGATTAGACCGAAACATTCTCAACGTTTATTGGGCCATATGGACGTTTGTACCGTTTATTGAAATGATCTACATCTTGCTTGGCCGCAATGAGGGATCCAATTCACAGTTGTTCACCCTTTCCCTTGCACTCCTGCTAAACATCGTTATACTCTTTACGGTTGAGATCATTTTCCATGTATGGAAACGATCACATCCCTATTTTATATTAGGAGTTGGGATTCTTACCTCCTTCATCCTCATTCGTTTTCAGGCTGAGATGAGTGTTATCTATTTTGTTTTTCTTTTCCCGCTGCTCTTATCGGTTTTTTATTTCCGCAAAACGTACACGATCGTCACAACGGTTTTCTGTTTGCTAGCTGTGTATCTATTGTATGCTTTTTTTTCCGACTTTCGGGGCTATCTTCAGCTTAGCTCTTTGTTTAGCTATACGATTATTGTCATCGGTATCTCTGTTCTGCTCATTCTATTGGTGGACCAAGTTAAATATCTCATGCGTAGTCTGTCTAGTGCGCTTGAGGCTAAACGTGAGCTGATGGTTCGCAATATCGTGATGGATAAAATGGTAAAAACGGATCCGTTAACTGGACTTTACACCCATACCGCTTTTCACAATTATTTAGGGGAACTCACGGAGCAGTATGCACGTATGCCCTTCCATATTCATCTCGCGGTCATTGACGTGGATTTTTTCAAATTGATAAATGACAATTATGGCCACCGGGTCGGGGATATGATCCTTACCGATGTATCCGGCATTATTCGCAATACGATTGGACCTGATGACTTTGCTGCACGCTGCGGGGGAGAAGAATTTGCCATCCTGTTTCTTGAAAAAGATATGGAGCAGGTTTATGCCGTTGTAGAAATAATCCGGGCACGTATATCCATGCTCACCCATCCTGAAATACCTAATCTAAAAGTAACCGTCAGTATTGGACTTAACGAATATCTCCCCGATATGGACAAGGATGAATTCTACAAGGAAACCGATGACTACATGTATGCGGCCAAAAAATCAGGCAAGAATCGGACCGTTCGCGATCGGATTGTGGGCAGCTTTACAGAGCAAGAGAAACCCGAAACAGAAACAACACCTTTAGTTAAAAAATAGAACCTGACTCATTCGCCAGGTTCTTCTGCATTAAAAATTTCGGGACCCCGAAGCTAAGGTTCCCGGCTTCTTTATTCGTGAAGCAAGTCACGTTTCTGTCAGCCGATCTGATTGGTACCCAGGCACAAGCCCCTTTACCTCCGCATCACTAAGCTTTCTCCATTCCCCAATGCGTAAGCCTTCCAACTGAAGATTGATAATTCTTACTCTTTGCAGCTTGATCACTCGATAATCAAAATAGCTGCACATCCGTCTAATCTGCCGGTTTAGGCCTTGCGTAAGAGTGATACGAAAGGTTCGTTCTGCTTCTTTTTTTACCTTGCAAGGGAGTGTAACCGTTCCAAGAATGGGAACACCACTAGACATACCCGCAATAAAAGCTGCTGTTATCGGCTTGTCCACGGTGACAATATACTCCTTCTCATGGTGATTCTCGACACGCAGAATTTCATTTACGATATCCCCGTCGTTGGTCAAAAGAATAAGACCCTCCGAATCTTTATCCAATCTCCCGATCGGAAATATACGTTCAGGATAACCAATGAAATCAACGATATTTCCCTTCACATGCGACTCAGAGGTGGTTGTGATCCCTACGGGTTTATTCAAGACAATATAGGTGACCCTCCGCTTCTGACCGATCGCATTCCCATCAACGCGAACATCGTCACCTTCCTCCGCTTGACTACCTAGCTCAGCAGGCAGCCCATTGATCGTAACGCGGCCTTCGGCTACCCATTTATCCGCTTCCCGCCTAGAACAGACACCGGTTTCACTAATGTATTTGTTAATCCTCATTTATATTTCCCGCCTTCTTATGGAATCCGCCGTACATAAGTTTTACCTTAAACGATGTTCTTTTAACCATATCAGATCACGGGCTACGGGGAAAGTCCATCGTATCGCCAAAAAAGGTAAAGAGACGAACTTATATTTTATTTCCAAGAGTCTCATACTAAACCTAAGCATCGAAGGGAGAATAAAACTAATGAGTCCTAGTTCTAACACAGACCAACAGAAGCAGATGGTTCCGCCTCAGCATCAGGATCAGCAGCCAGGGATTGAGAGCGAAATGATACCGAAACCGGTGGCAGTGGACCCGAATTATATTGGCAGCGGTAAACTAAAGGGCAAGGTTGCTTTAATCACAGGTGGGGATAGCGGCATTGGTCGGGCGGTCGCAATAGCCTTTGCAGCAGAGGGTGCCAAGGTAGCTATCTCCTATCTTAACGAGCAGAGTGACGCAGAAGAAACCAAGCGTCTTGTCGAGGCTGAAGGCAGCGAATGCTTGCTGCTTGCTGGAGATATTGGGGATGAGCAAATCTGCCGCAATATCGTTGAGCAGACCGTTCAACAGTGGAATCGTCTGGATATCCTTGTAAATAACGCGGCCGAGCAATATCCGCAAGAATATATTGAAGACATAACTGCAGAGAATCTTATGAAGACGTTTCGCACGAACATCTTTGCCATGTTCTATCTCACCAAAGCCGCGATGGCTCATTTGCAGAAGGGTGCTGCGATTATTAACACAACTTCCGTTACTGCCTATCAGGGAAGTCCTCAGCTGCTCGATTATTCCTCAACCAAAGGGGCAATAAACTCCTTTACGTATTCTCTATCAGCCAACTTGGTGGAAAAAGGAATTCGTGTCAATGCGGTTGCGCCTGGTCCGATCTGGACACCGCTCATCCCCGCAACCTTCGACGCTCAGAAGACATCGCAGCACGGATCAGGAGCTCCAATGAAGCGCCCCGGCCAGCCAGCAGAGGTGGCACCGGCCTATGTGTTTCTCGCATCTGAAGACGCCTCCTACATTACAGGGCAAATCATACACGTCAATGGCGGTACAATCGTACACGGGTAAACCAAACCCTGCCCTTAGCCTCTCTGATGTACATGATCAAGGATTAACGCTGATATAGCAACAAAGATCGCATTCCTTAAGCCTCTAAGGCCAACAGGAATGCGATCTTTTATATTTCTACCTGTTCGCTACATGGATGTTGACGGTGTCTGTGTCGACAATAAATTCCACATTTCGTGGCATTTGCTGCCAATAACTAGGTCTTGAGTCGGGAAATGAAAAATGGGCAGGAATCCGAGTTCTCTCGTTGAATACAAGTAAGTCTAGTATTTATAAATAGAGAGGTAGGAGAACCATGAATAATCACTTGCTGCGAGTGCGAAAGACCACTCTAAGCGTCATATGTTTGTTACTTGTACTAACGTTTGCAATCGCCCCTGCCGCGAAAGCGGAAGCATCATTTTTGCCTGAAGGAAGTATATCCAGTTCATCGATCTCCAAAGTTGTCTCAGAGGTGACACCCTCGGTCGT
Organism: Gorillibacterium sp.; assembly: GCA_014380705.1. The sequence continues at coordinate 6,281 of JACMJI010000328.1, forward strand.
AGCTATCATCGGAAAGCCTGTTTTTGGAGATAGTGAAAGCACCTCCAATCGATACAATCTAGCGCATGGTACGGGTATTATCGTTAGTTCCGATGGAGTAATCATGACGAACGCACATGTGGTCAAGAATATGAAGAACTTAATTGCTGTAACCTCAGCTGGTAAATCGTATTCAGCAAAGGTCACTCATTACGATGAAGAAAGTGACCTTGCCTTGATCAAGATTGAAGCGGATAACCTTCCTGCCGCAGTCTTTGCGGCTGCTGCGGACATCCATGTCGGCGACAATGTCATTGCGATTGGCACCCCTATTTCTTTTGCCTTGCGCAACTCCATTACAGCGGGGATCGTTAGCGGTATGGACCGCTCGGTGAATACTCGCTATCAATTGATCCAGACGGATGCAGCGATCAATCCGGGCAACAGCGGTGGCCCGCTAGTTAACTTAAGCGGTGAGATCATTGGTATTAATACACTCAAATATACCGATATTGGTGTAGACAGCCTTGGATTCGCCATTCCCGCGGACACCGCCACCTATGTTCTCAAGCAATTTCTGGAGTATGGCAAAGTGAAACGACCCTTTCTGGGTGTGGAGCTTGAAGAGAGCTGGGAGGCCGTCGTTGGGCTTCCTGCTCACCAGCCCCTTAGCATCTCCTATGTCTCGCCGGATTCCCCTGCTGCTACAGCGGGGCTTAAAGAAGGAGATTTTCTACTTGCTATTGATGGTAAGAATATAGACACCCTAGTGGGCTTAAATGAACTATTAAAGCATTATCTGCCTGGGCAATCCATTAAGCTTACAATTAAGTCTGGAAATGTTACAGAGACCCGCGAGCTTATCCTTGGCGAAGAAGAATCCACCCAATGGATAACAACCGAGGATGGTTCCTATCTTGACTCGGATGAAGGTAAAACCCAAATCGGGGATAGCCTAAACGGCTGGTCGATGAAATACCCAACTGGACTCGTTACCTATAATGACTTTAGCGGCGAGGATAGCATCATGTTTGGCGATGCGAAGGAAGAATTTCTGATTACCGTTAGCGTCGAGAAGCAGCAAAGTGAAGATCTTACATCATCCAGCTTGCTGCGAAAGCTTTCAGCGTCCGGCCAATTCGGAACCGTACTCGAGCGCAAATATATAGATGATCCGACCTATCCCTACGCCAAAATAACAGGTAAGCTGCAGGATGGCTCGTACTATCAAGCAAGAGCTTTTTTACGCAAGGATACCATTTATTACATTACGCTTTATATCGAAAATAGTGATATAGCCAGCAATAAGTCCAAGCTAGGCAGCTATCTTGAGCTTCTCGGCAGCTTTAAGCCAGAATTCAATCGGTCTGACCTGTCCCTTAAAGATATAGCTAGCTCCCAGAAGACCAAGACCGTTACGAGTGACTATGGATTTTCTATGGAAGTCCCCTCCACCTGGTCCCAGGTTTCGTGGGCTGGTGGAATCGAATATGGCAGCGACGACAACAGCAAGTCCGTATCGGCAACGGTAACCTCAGCGGCATCTAGAGATACACTAGAGGCTTGGGCGCTGCGTCAAGAGAAGCTTTTCGCCTCCACTTTTGCAACAGAATTCCGTAAGATCAGCGGTTTGAAGAAGATCAAGATCGCGGAAACCGCTGCTATGGAGAATATCTTTAGCTACACGATGGGAGACAAATGGTGGGTCGATCACGACATCTACTTCATTAAGGATAAATACAAATTCCATTTTATTATAAGCTATGCGAAGGAAACAGAACCAGCAGAGATCAAGGAACTCATTCGTGGTATAACAGAATCGATCCGTACAGATAAGGAGCTTCTCAACCCTTCGCTTGGCTTCATCCAGGATGAAGAAGATCTAATAGATCCAAACCGTACGACAACCTACATCAATAAGAAGTATAAATATTCACTTAAGGTTCCTGAACTGTGGGAAAGCGATCTAACAGGTCAGAAAAACGATATAAAGGTGGCATCCTTTTCCTTCCTCGGCGGGTCACTTCAAATTGAAGCGAAGAGTGGCGCAAAGCTCGCTGATGTGATTAAGACGGAAGAAAATGAGCATAAGAAAAGTAAGAATGCGGATGCTGATTATAAATATACATCAAGCGAGAAGCTTCTATTTGGAGTCAAGGGGCGGGAATTTCAAGTTTCAAGTAAAAATAAGAATATTCCTTACAAGCTGACAGAATACGTGTTTGCCAAGAAAGGCTTTACTTATATTGTTAAGCTGCGAATCAATGATGCGGTGCGTACGACGGATAACCTTAAACTATTGGAGAAGACGTTTCAATCCCTCAAGCTGATGGAATAACCAACTCGTTTTTTTACTCGTATTTCAAAAACCTCCAGGTCGCTTCCACTTGCGCACTTGGAGGTTTTTCTTTCAGGCGTTTGACAAGAACGGGTGTTATCGTTAATTTGAATATATTACTTGTTAATTAACAAGGGGACTACGCTATGCTTTAGTCGCATTCGAGTGCCCACAAAAGAAGGAGTCTTTCCGATGCATTTCATACGATACGAAAGCTTTCGTCAGTACCTCAAGCTGTATCCCGTTACTTCTTTTATGATCGCTGTTAATGTGGCTGTGTTTATCGCGATGATTTTTATCGGTGGATCAATCGAAGCAGACACCCAGACCCTTCTAGATTTTGGCTCCATCTATAGGCTTGATCCGATCAATCAGGCGTTTTACGGAATTCAACCGCATCCTGAATTTTGGCGGTACATCGCGGCTATTTTCATCCATATTGGCGGATATCACCTGGTGTTTAATTCCTTTGCGTTGATTGTATTCGCTCCTTCACTCGAGAGAACGTTGGGATCGTTCCGTTATGCATTCTTTTACATTGTCGTTGGAATCATTGGCAATGTCACTGCGATTTGGCTGACTCCAGATTCCTTTATTGGTGCTGGGGCCTCAGGCTCGATCTACGGCATTTATGCTGCGTTCATCTACATGGCTTTTTTCGGGAAAAACCGTCTGGATCCTGCGTCCCGTCAAATGATCATCACGATTGTTGTTATTGGAATCCTAAATTCCATTGTTGTGCCTAATGTTAGTTTAACTGCACATATCGGTGGGTTTGTTGGCGGGTTTTTACTCATGGCCCTGCTGGCACCAAGGCTTAAACCGAAGCAGCGTTGAAAGAGGGAATGGGCTCAGCTGCTTCACTGAAATTAACGTGTTAACCGGATCTTCGTCCCTCTGTGTGCCAAAGCAGCACCAAGAGATAAAGGGTAATCTCTGCGTACATCAACATCATGCGACATATGAGTGAATAATGTGCGCGCGGGACGGATCTCCTTTAGCAGCTCCATGGCCTCAACCATGTCATAAACAGAACGCGTATGGAAATCAAACGGTTCATGATAATAGCTTGTACCCAGCACCAATAGATCAAGACCTTTGAGAAAGTCCTTTTCCTCGTCATTTAGGTTGATCGAATCCGGGCAGTAGACAAACGAATAATTCGGCTTCTCAAAACGATAAGCATAGGAGAAGCCATTCTTGCCATGACAAACCTTCCGAGCGGTCACCTGCCATCCACCGAAAGACAGTCCCCCGTCTACTGCCTGATAAATCAATTGGTTCTCAAGCCAAGGATAGCGCTCTCTGACTGCTGACAACACCTCTTGTGGAGCATAGAGGATTCCTTTTTGTTTGGTCCAGCGACAGGCATCCGCCCACTCAGGAAGTCCAGCCATATGATCAAAATGCGCATGTGTGAGCAGTGCCTGACGCATTTCCCGCCGCCCTGCTCCTTCCATCTGTTTCACCCAGTCTGGACCGCAATCCATCCACAGTGACCCTTCAGCCGTATCTATGAATAACGCAGAACGCAGCCTTCGATTCTTCCCTGTTGTCCGCGCTTCTGTGCAAACCGCGCAGTCACAGTACACTCGGGGTACACCCATCGAATCGCCATTTCCCAAAATCGTTAGCTCATCCATCCCTAATCCTCCATGATCTCACTCAAATGGAACAAATAGCGATCATTTTGATCGCTATTATGGTCGGCGCGGCCTCGCGGCTTGGCTGCTTTTGCGGAATTTAGCGATCATTTTGATCGCTAAATCGGCGCTGGAGGGCGCTCGGCTAGAAAGGGTAACCCCAAAACTTATAAATTCGTTAATGGTAACAAAGAGAAATGACGTATAAACTGGGAACAGTTTGTACGTCATTTCTCTTTCAATTCACTAATCTAAGCCTTAACAGTATGCATCATCCCAGTAAGATCGACGACTTTTATAAAATCACTCACTGGTCAATGTTTCTGTCTCCACCATGTTTGTTTCTCAGTCTTTCTCTAAGGTGATCTTATCGGATACGGTATTCTTCACCGCGCCGATCACCGC
>JACMJI010000329.1 GCA_014380705.1 Gorillibacterium sp.
AAAAGGTACAGATTATACGAGGGGCATAATTTATTTTATTGAAATCTAAAACCAATGATTATCCACTTTTTCTTGCTTGATACAATGATACAATTTTCTTGCCAATAACACACAGTCACTCCACATGCCCTAGCATTATTTTTTATCAACCTGCAAAAGCGTAATCTCCTTAATCTCAAAAGTATCCCTAATCGTATCCTCCAAAATAACATTCAGCTTCAGCAGACTCGCTTCCTTGGAAGCATCCGTCTTCTGTAATCACTCCTCGCAGTTGACTTAACTCCAGCTCTATTTCCTTGTTCTTTTGCTTAAGTTGATAGTAGCGTTTGACTTTAAGCTCATGGGTCACATGCAGAGAAGTGTAATTTAGGACAATTTATTGTTCATTCAAATGCTGAACGTTGAACAATCGGGCGTAGGAGCCATCAAGTTCCATTAGCTCCGCATGCTTCCCCTTCTCCGTAATCTGCCCATTCTCAATCACCACGATCTGATCTGCATGCGTAATTGTAGACAAACGGTGGGCTACAATTAGGGTCGTCCGTCCTTCAGTTAGAATCTCCAACGCCTCCTGAATCAGATGCTCTGATTCCAGATCAAGCGCAGAGGTTGCTTCGTCCAGAATGAGAATTCGCGGATTCTTCAGGAAGACCCGAGCAATCGCCACCCGTTGCTTCTGTCCACCCGACAGCTTAACTCCCCGCTCACCGATCTCGGTGTCATAACCGTTCGGAAGACTTTGGATAAAGTCATCCGCATTAGCAGCCTGGGCCGCCCGAATGATCTCATCATCCGTAGCCTGCGGATTGCCGAGCAAGATATTGTCTTTGACGCTGCCACTAAACAGCGTATTGTCCTGGAGCACCATACCGATCTGCTCGCGTAAGCTGTGAATGGTCACATCACGGATATCCATGTCGTCGATCCGAATGCTTCCCTCCTGAACATCATAGAAACGCGGAATGAGGCTGATCAGAGAAGATTTGCCGCCTCCACTCATACCCACCAAGGCTATGGTTTCACCAGGCCAAATGGTCAGGTTCAGCTTGCTTAATACCCAATCCGTCGAAGCGTCATAGCGGAAGCTTACGTTCTCAAATTGTATTTTGCCAGTAACATGTGAAATTGATTTAGCGGTGGGCGTGTCGACAATGTCATAGGGCTCATCCATCAGCTCCATCACCCGATCCAGTGATGCGCTGGCCTGTGTTAGCTCCGTTGAGGAATTCACCAAACGGCGAAGGGGACTATACAACCGCTCCAAATAGGCAAAAAACGCAATAAAGGTTCCGAGTGACATCTTCCCCAAAATAACCTGATAACCCCCATAACCAATCACTAGGAGCGGTGCAATATCCGTCAAGGTGTTAATAATTGAGTTCGTCATCGCGTTCCAACGGGTCAAGGATAGGGCACGTTCCAAGTAGCGGCCATTGCGGCGACCAAACTGCCCACTTTCGTGTTTTTCCAAAGTAAAGCTCTTGATCACCGGCATACCATTGACGTGCTCATAGAGGTATCCTTGCATCTCCGCAAGCGCTTGAGAACGCGACTTTGTGAGCATACGCAGACGTTTGTAGAGGGTTTTTACCGATATCGCATAGAATGGGAAAATCGCAATGGCCACAAGCGTCAATCCAAAATCCATATGAAACATAAACACAGCGGCGATAATTAGCGTGAACATATCCAGCCAGATGTTCATCATTCCGGTTTCTACTAGGCTTTTCGTCTGTTCGGCATCATTAATCATCCTTGAGATGATCTCACCCGTCTTG
>JACMJI010000330.1 GCA_014380705.1 Gorillibacterium sp.
GCGTGGGCCCGCGGCGCCTGCAGCCGCGAGGCTCGCGCTGCCATGCGCCATCGGCAGCGAGCTCTCGGAAGCGGGCAGGCCCGAGAGCTCGCCTGCGCCAGACCCTATGCTGCTCTCTACTGCATCGCAGCCATCCTCCCCCACCCAAGGACCTACATCCTTCATGGCCTCTTGCACGGAAGCGGATCTCCCTTCCCCTACAGTCGCCTGCCCCTCATAGGCTTCCTCATACCGATCCGCCCCTATCGGCACAAGTAGCTGCGTCAAAGCGTACACATAGCCGCTTTCAGCCGAACTAAACTCGCTAAGCTCCTGTGCTGCCCCTAAGCGTTGCTCAAGCTTCACTTGCTGGGAACGCAGCGCTTCGCTCTCATCGCCTCTCTGCGCCATATAGAGCTCGCGCATAAGGGTAAGCACTTCCGTTGTGCGGCGGCGGTATATAGCCTTCGCATCGGCTTCCAGCTGTTTCGAATAATTCAGCGTATATTCGCCGGATACTTCAGCACTTTCAAGAACATGGTCGGCAAACCAATCAGGTTCAAAAGTAATGTCGATCGCCTCTATTTTATCTCGAAGGGGACTCTGATCGAGCTCGAGGCTTTGAGCTGTCTGCATTAAAGCCTGCTGGACATGCCTCTGCATTAAAGTCTGCACATCACGATTAAACATCCTGCACAACACAGCAAGCCGATCCCTTCTCACTAGCTCTGTTTTCCCTGCACTTGCTAGCCACCCCGCTTTAAAACCAGATCTCCGACTTTCCAAGTAAGCCTGAGCAGCATCTCTTGTTTGAGCCGGAATCACATGAGCATTATCAATAATCTGGAAAATTTCTTTTCGCCATGCTCCCAGCTTTTTTTCCGCCAAGGTATCCCATTCTAGAAGCAGTTCACCGTTCGCCTGCAGCTTCTCTTTCCATTGAACGATCCATTCCCGAACGAATTCAGCAGAATAATCAAAGGGATTCTCCTCCATTTGGCTCATCAAACGTTCAACTGTATCCGCATGCTCCTCTTTTCTTGCTTGAAGATGAAGCTTTATCAATTCCCTAACCGAACAACACACACTTTGGGTAATCCATTTTTCGCCTGAGCTAATAATCGTTTCTATACCCGAAACAAGCTTATTCCACTCCGTCAGGGGGTGCTGGAGCTCTTTTAAAGAAATATAGAAAAAATGGAGCGGATAAATCCCCCAAGCAGTGAATGTTCCTTCGACTTTCTTCTTAAATTCAACAAAGGAAAGCTCATTCTCCTGATGTTTATCGATCTGATTGATTACAAAATAGATTGGCTTTCCCCAATCCTCCAAGCGCTTGAGAAAGCGTAGATTGATGTCGGACAGAACATGGTTATAATCGGTTACGTAGAACACAACATCCGCTAAATGCAGAGCTGATTCCGTCACCTGCCGATGGGCTTGGTCCGTTGAATCAATCCCTGGAGTATCCATGAAAGCTGCATGATTGCTTAATAGCGGAATTGGATAACGGATATCCATTCTTTGAACCTCCGCACCACTGCGACAATAAGCATCGATTTCTCCAAAGGGAATCGTTAATAATTCCTCCTTGGAATCCGCCATCCCTTTGCGATAAATGATAGCTTCTGGTTCTCCTGAGTAAATCATGACGGTATTGGCACTGGTCGGAATCGGCCCCGATGGAAGGATAGCTCGTCCACAAAGACGGTTGATGAGCGTTGATTTGCCCGCAGAGAAATGACCACAAAAGGCCAGCACCACTTGACGAGCCTCCACCTTCTGGATCAGCTCTTGGATATGATTCGCGTGAAGTTCATCCCCTGCTTGGTTCATGATCTTAGTCGCTTCCTGCAAAAGATTAATATCCATCGCCTACCCCGTTCCGCCACGAAAGCTATTCGTTATTACGAATATGGTACCATGCTGGATTTGGCTGTTCAAGCCGATTTACTTTTTTACAAGCTCAATTGAAACAGGAAGCTCTCCTTTGGTGCAGATATCGTAAAAAAAGATCGCACATCACTGCCAAAATGGCTCATGAAATGCGATCTTTTCTAACGAAACGTCTTTGTTATAGGAGTAGCTTGTACCTAATCTGGTTATTGCAATACAGCATCGTCGAGATCTTGCTGTTCAGGGAGAAGAATTTCAAAAACATCACCATGCTGCAAAATCGTGATCGGTTGACCTTTTATTTTCATGACAACCACTTCTGGTTTTATCTTCATCCGGTTGAGATAATTCTCAGGAACACGACCCGACTCACTGATCATGATACCTTCGACTTCCTTTTCCTCATTCTCAGCTAGCGGTGTATTGATAACTTGTTCATAAATATCAGAAAACTGTTCAAAATTTTTCGTGTATACAGCGATGCATTTCATCCCAATCCCATCCTTCGATTAATATCTACTTACTCTCTCGTCTACTTAAATCTCTGTTCCATGGAAAACATCTTATAAATCAGCTTCTACATGAATAGTTTTCCTGTTTTTGGGTTTTTCCATACCCGCACCCTTGATACGCTTTTTGCCAGATGGACAAATGTCCAAAAGCGGACAGGCGTCACAACGAGGACTTTGCGCTTTACAATGGTATCTTCCAAAAAAAATGATTCTGTGATGCGTCAAACACCACTCTTCACGCGGGACGATTGACGTGAGCTTTTTCTCAACGGCAAGTACAGAATCGTCCTCTTTGGACAACCCAAGCCGTTTAGTTACACGCTCCACATGAGTATCGACGGCGATGGCCGGTACTCCAAAAGCGACGGAAACGACGACATTGGCTGTTTTACGTCCTACTCCTGGGAGGGCGACGAGAGCCTCGTGGGTATCGGGTACGTTACCGCCAAACGTTTCCACCAGAATCTTACACATTTGTTGGATATGCTTAGCTTTGTTCCGGAATAGTCCAATCGATCGAATATCCTGCTCCAACTCCTGAAGCGGAGCTTTAAGATAATCTTCCGGTTTCCTATACTTGTGGAACAAAGATACGGTCAAGCGATTGACCGATTCATCCGTTGCTTGAGCCGAAAGCATAACGGCGATAAGTAATTCAAAGGGATTGCTGTGGTGAAGTTCACAGTGTGCTTCCGGAAACATTTCACCCATTGTGCTCAGAATCCGGTTGATTTTCTTCTCGTTCACGCTGCTTCCTGCACCTCCATGGACATCACAAAGAACACCAATTAGATTTTAGTCTAGCGAATCTAGGTTTAATAATCAATGGCTGAACCCATGGAAATCCGAACTTTTTACGAATCCGAGCATGATTTTCACAAAAAAGACCAGTCAGCAGAAGCTGAGTCCGGTCTTATTCGCCATTTTCTTCAATTATATAAATGAAGCATCCTTGTTTGCCCAAGCACTCAAGGAAGTAGTTTTATTTGATCTACTTCATTACTTTGAAATGCTACTTGTACCTGAATTCGCTTACCGATGATAACATCCGTCAACGCTCCGATCTTTGCATCCGTTTTAATGACAGAAGCGGAGGTTCTAATAATCAATGGCAGCAAAGTATTATCGGCAAGCTTAAGGACGAGCTCCCTTGACGTTGGGTTGTAGGACTTAACTTCCCCACTATAGAGTTTGGAGAAATTGAGTTTGAGTACACGGGATCCGGAAACCGTCAGATCAATACGATTCCCTTTCGTCAGAAGCGAGTAGAGTCCTGAAGTAAAAAGAATATCCGGAGAGGAGTCGTTTGTAAATAAAGTTCGATCATCCAGTGAATAAGCCATAACGGTACCGTCATTAAGCGTAAGCATCAAAGACTTCGTGTCCGGCACTAATACTTGCACGGTAGCCATGTATTTTGTGCTCACGGCACTTAGGACAACATCAATTTTTGCGGCATCCTTAGCGTCATTCAATTCAACTGCAAGCTGATCACCGAGGTACAAATCGCTAAGTTGTGCATTTACTTTGATTGGACTAGATACGGTCACATTGGCAGCAAATAAGAATGCTTCCGGTTTTCCATCGGCTTTTTTAATGGTGATCATTGGATTGGAACCCTTCAGATCAATTGCGATCAGTTCCCCTTTAAATACAGGTATGATCTTGGCCGACACAATCTTGCTGCCATACGTTTGGAAAGATACCTTGTCGCCGATCTGCACATTTCTGATAGATTCCCAGGCCTCATCAATGACATCATAGGGAGTGATCGTTGTTGAAGCTGTAATTGTTAACTTCTTATCATTCGCTTGAAATGAAGCAACGATACCTTGACTCGATGCGACAACAGGACCTTGCTCCTTTATTACGTCAATAAAGTAAGCGATGGACTCGGACTCGATCACTTTGATTAAATTCCCTGGGCGAAGCGTACTTGCCGCCATTACTTGCTTTCCATTATACACAAGTGTCTGCTGCGTCAGAGCAACCGTCAATGTTGAACCAGCCTCTGTCATCAGCTTAAGGGAAGAGCCATCATTACTGAGCACGGTGCCCGTTGAAGGATGACCCGGCTGTGGCGTTAACATTTCTCCAGCTTTGTTTAACATAATAGCGGCTTGAGCCCGGTTAACAGCGGTTAATGGCCGGAAAGTCCCATCCTCAAAGCCACTGATAATGCCAAGGTCAAAAACTTCATTTACATAGCCAACGTATGGAGAAGTTACTGAATCCCCATCTCTAAAGGCAGACGGTGCCTGCATCTTTTGTTTAGCCTCTGCGTCTTTATTGGCAAGTCTCACAACGACTTGCGCAACCCATTCGCGACTGGCTGCGGATTTGCCCCAGGTCGTATCGCCAGCTTTAATCTCTGAAGGGCTGATCAGACCATGCTTGATCGCAGTGAATACATACCCTTTTAAGCTATTATCCACACCGAAAGGAAAAACGATCGTATTCGTATTTTCTGCCAAAGCCTCATCGGTCAACCCCATCATTTTGACAGCCATAACAAGTACATGCTGATGAGAGACGTCTACATTTGGTTTAAAATACCCGTTGTCGCCCGAAATAACACTTAACATCGTCATCTTAGCAATGTCCTTCGCTGCCCAGTGAGTAGCTGCTATATCAGGAAACTGAATGGATGCCTTAATCGCCCAGTTTGCTGGGGAAGTCGTCCCTATCTCTTCATTTGCAGCATTGACTGCTTGCGGTACGGTTAAAGCACCAGTTAATAAAGCAATAGTTAAAGCGGCTTTAGCCGTTATTTTCGCCATACGGTTCCTCATAGGTGTTTCCTCCTTGGTATGCAATACATCAATAATCTTGACTAAGCTTTGTTCCCATTCCATTTATGTAAGATTAAAATATTGTTTAATACCCTTTACAATAGATTGCGCGACAATATCCTGAAATTCCGGTGTGTACATGAGGATTTCTTCCTTCGCATGACTTAAAAAACCAACCTCAAGGAGAACCGCAGGCATTTTTGTCGCTTTCACCACTCTGAAATCATTTTTCTGTAGCTTGCGATCGGGAAAACCTGTTGCTAAAAGTAGATTGGTATGCATAACCTCGGCAAAGCTCTTGCTATTCTCATTCCAATAAAACGATTCTGTTCCTGCAGTTGTCTTGGTAAAATAATTGCCGTGGATCGAAATAAAAGCATCCGCACCCCATTTATTAGCAAATTCGACTCTTCCATCAAGTGTGACAAACGTGTCATCGCTTCGCGTCATAGATGCCTCAATCGGTTCAACTTGATCAAGCAACGCTTTGACCTTTAATGCGACGGCCAGATTGAAATCCTTTTCCTTGCGCTTGGTAATTGAGATTGCGCCCGGATCACCATCACCGTGACCGGCATCGATGACAACCTTGAGCTTATATTCAGTTATCTCGAGCGCAAAGATGTTAGCGGTGCCATCCATAATCACTTTGAAGTCGGATTTTGCTTTTAGATCGATAACAATGCGAATGGTGTGAAGGACAGGATTGAATAACGAATAACGAATTTGTTGAATCATCGGGTGATCAACCACAATAAAACCTTCATGACCGAGTACAGGCGTTGGAAGTTGATCACTGAAATTCACACCTGTTATATCAAGAACAATTCTCTGAGGGCTAGGATTAGCGATATAAGTTACCTTCGGTGTAAACGGAGCATTACCTGTAACCATCACAAGATTATCGATTACCGAA
>JACMJI010000331.1 GCA_014380705.1 Gorillibacterium sp.
GGTGGTTTCAATGGCTTCATCGAACGACATGCGCGGCAGAATGGTCGGGATTCTGCGGGCGATCATCGTCTTTCCCGAACCGGGCGGGCCGATCATCAACATGTTGTATGCGGTTTAATAATTCTTTTCGATTCCACAAAAGCTCCCTTTAGCCAGTCCGACAGCAGTCGCTTGTTAAGCCATTACCTATTTTCAGGGTGTATTTTTTCTTTAAGAATTCTGACTAGTTGCTCAGCATTAAGAGACTCAACATAGATATTGTTTTTTATTCCCTCAAAGACCGAAAGCATCCTATGATAGCCATCAACCGAAGGGCAATGCGAGTTGAAGTTTCTACCCTTGAATTCCTCGAAGCGATTCAGCTGATTTACAACAAATGATGCTGTTCCCATGTAATCAGTTTCATTGTTGCCATCAAAGCCTCTGAACCTTGGATCTTTACCAAAAGGAGCAGCTTCTTTTTCGACATAAGCCTTATCTTCTTCGCTTAGCTCTCTGTAGCTATATTCAATAAAGCTCCACATATCCAAAATATCTAGCACTTCTTTAACGATCTCAGGTGTTTCCTGGTTCTCAAAAGGAATGCCAGAGTATTTCCAAGGAATGCTCCATGACTTATCACTAAATATTGCAGAACGAATAAAATCAGGTTCGATCTCTCCATCAACACCTAGCTTGTCATAAAGTTCGCTCAGCATCAGAAGAATCAGTTTTTCACCATCAGTAATTTTCATAAAATATATCCTTTAGCCTATTGCGATACTTTCTTTTCTTTCGTCGGAAATCTCTTTAACGAACGGCAAAAAATTGTTTATTTTGTAGTAAATACTTTTGCCAGCAGCTTTCTTATCTTCGAAAGACTTTGCTTCGGCAAGGGCTTCAATATCAGGATGAAGCTCTGCACATAGTTCTTTGGCTTTATTTTCTAAGAAATCAGTGAAGTTAGAGCTACGCTCGTTGATATAGCGTGAATACTCTTCAACTTCTTTAGCGATGGAGCCACAGTTAACTCCCCTAAGAAATGATTGGTTACATGCAGGACCGACTTTGGAAACTACATTCAATATCCTGCTGGTCTCAGTATGAATCTGTGATACCTCAACTAATTTTCTGCGACTTTTAATTTCATCTCTTACTTGTTCTGCTTTGGATGCAGAACGAGAGGCTTTTCTGGCTTCTATGAAAGCCCAAATAGCACCACCAATTGATACTACTGATCCAACTATAGATAACCATGTCTCTATTTTACTCAAATTTTGGATTCCTCTTTGGGCCTAACGCCATAAGGCTGACCAGCCCGCCCAGCCTTTACACAAAGGTACCCCTCTACACTTCAATGGTGACCACCGTTCCATCGAGCCTTTGGGATACATTTTTCAACTTTCCATTTTCACGGTCAAAGTCTACCACAAGTTTATTGGATGCCGTAGGTTGAAGCATCCGTATGCTGCCACCCTTAAAGAAAATATTGTATTGACGCAATGCTTTATTGTCAATCTGTGCTTTCAAACCTGCTTCCACTCGTTGCTGTTCCTCTTCATCCATTTCCGGTGAAACATCCAGAACAGCGGCCAACATTTCTTTTACCAATTCCTCAGTCATTGGTTTATGGCCAAGGGGGTAAACATCGATCCGGTCAATCAAGCCCCTCAATTCCTCCCGCAACCTTCGCCGTATATCTATCAGTTCTTCTCCGGTACGTTCCCGTAAATAACTGAGAAGTTCCCTGAGTGATTCCAGTTTGGCACTGCTGTTAGCGTGGGCAAGGGAATTACGGGTAATCTCTAGCTTTAACTCTTTGGCTTCGAATTCAAAGTATGCCTGTTCCTCCAATGCAAGGGCAAGCCGATCATCTAAGAGGTGACGGACGTTTGCGTTATCAGTTGTGGATATGGTATCTGCAAGATTAATAACCTTTGCACTGGCTGCGCTCCCTTTGCCCTGTACAGCGAACAACTGCCCTTTTAACATTTGCAAGGCTGATTCTCGTTCCTCATTGCCCGGTAAAAGGTCAGCGGGATTAAGCCCTTTACAGTATGTCAAAATCATTTCCTCGAATTCATCGTACCTGATATATGTACGCTTGCAGCTAGAAACTCCTCGCCGTGCAGCATCGCAAACAAGGTAACTTTTACCGACTCTTGATGCAGTACCCTTGTTCACAAAGGCAGCAGACCCTCCACAATAACCACATTTTGCGATATGACCGAAAAGGTTGTTAATTACACCATTGCGCCCGCCACCATTGCCAGCTCTTGCTATGTCCTGTTTCAATCTGGCTTGTATTGAATAAAAAACATTTTCAGATACTACAGCAGGAAAATAACCCTTGATGGTTTCCCCTATTGGTTGCCGTGCTGTCCGGCCTTCTACATCGGTTATAAGCTGATGCGGCTGATATTCGCCAATAACGGCAGAAGAACGGAGAATTTTCTGTACGTAGCTTTCTCTCCATTCCGGTGGGCCTCCGTTCCGCTTTTGTGTATCTGGTAGCCAAGCAGTTTGTTGATTAAGTTCCAATGCAATAAGCCTTGTTCCTTTGCCACCCAGCTTATCCCTGTAAATTCGACTGATTATTTCTGCTCGTTCAGGGATTGCGTTAAAGAAAGTACGGTCAGCGGATAACTCAAGCCATGCAGGCGCACGGGCTGTAATCTTACGGTTGCCAATATTCTCACGTTTGTTACCCCAAGAAGCTTTTAAGCGTTTTGATTTTGTGGCTGATTCTTCATTTGCACGGCTCATGATTATAAGGCTGAACATGAGTTGTCCAATATTTGCATCAATACTCTCACGGGTGTATTCCATTCCATCCCCAAGAGTAACAATACGAACACCCGCCTTGATAATATTCCGAAACTGGTCGTATGCATCGGAAACCTGTTCACGGCTGAGGCGGTCTAAACTTTCAACTAGCAGAGTGCTTCCCTTTGGAATTTTGCCGTCTTGCACAAGAGCTAGAAAACCACTTAATGCAGTCCCTTTTGTGCGGTGCTCACCTTTGAAAGCCGAAAGGCCAAGATCACGCATAGGGTCAAGATTCAATCCGTGTTCTTTAGCATACCTCTCACTCATTTCAAGTTGTCGCCGCAAGCTATCACCCTTGCTCTGTTCCGGTGTGCTGAAGCGGATATAGCTGTAACATTTCGGATTCATATTGTTGTCTCCTTATGCCGGTTCAAAACATTTTTCACGGCCTGGGGTGTCCATGTTCCCGCCTTGCCCCTTGCAGTCAGTATATTTGCGCTGTTCAATGACTTAGCAATCTGGGTCAAGTTTTGTCCTTCGGCCTTATACTGTTCAATTATGGGTGTTACCCTCATTGCGAATGCATCGGCCTGTTTGGTCTTGGCAACATTTCCGGCCTTAGAGCCTTGTTCCCGATCTGCGGGGGTTAAGTTGCTTTGCGGGCTCCCTAGCTTAGTCCCTCGTGCCTTTGCAGCCGCAAGGGCAACCCGTACCCGTTCACTTATCACCTTTCCTTCGTGTTCAGCTACAGCGGCCAAGATATGCACCGTTAAACGGTTAGCTTGTGGAAAGTCAACGGCTACAAAATCAACACCACTGTCCATAAGCCTACTAATAAATGCTACGTTACGCGCAAGCCTATCCAGTTTAGCAATTATAAGCGTTGCGCCGGTCATGGTACACTGTTGCAATGCAGCGGCTAATTTTGGCCGGTCGTTATTCTTGCCGCTCTCTATTTCTTGAAACTCAGCTAGAAGCTCCCAATTACCGCCGTTCAAATAATCGTTTATTGCTTTCTGTTGTGCTTCAAGTCCTAAACCGCTGGCTCCTTGCCGTACTGTCGATACACGGATATAAGAAACAAATTTCCCGCTTGCCATTTCGTTTTCCTCCTTGAGCAAATTCCCTTAAACTAAAGTATATGGGAATTATAAATTGAATTCGCCAGAAAGTACATGAGTATTTACATTCAAATCCATAGACTTATGATCGTGTCCTTCCGCGCATCAGATTTTAATAAATATCATTGTCTACTGTTCATTTTCCTTGTTAATGAGTAGATGAACGCATATACGGAATTCAGGTAGGTTTGAAATATGCCCCCCCCTCACCCGATTATTACGGCGGGGGAGTGCTATTTTCCTGTAGTGGGGGCGTTATCACAAACGCGTTAAAAGAACATTTTGATTGCTTGCAGCCACCGGATTAACTGAAGAGGAATACAGTCAATTTGTCTAAAAGATGGGAAAAACGAAATGTATTTCCTTAAAAAAACACGTTATGTAGGATTAAAAAATGGACAGATTACTTTAGGTGTTGGAATATTTAAAACCAACCTGTCCCCATTTTTACTAAACATATTGAGGATCGTTGAATACGA
>JACMJI010000002.1 GCA_014380705.1 Gorillibacterium sp.
ACAGTTGTGAAAGTTGCAACCGTTCTTGTTTCATTAAATACCAACTTACCATCAACTGGTAAGAAGCCTGATTTAACAGTTACGGTTTGTGTAGCAGCTACTGGGTTAACGAAGGTAACTTCGATTGACTTAGCACCGATCTGCTTAGCACTCTTAATCGCAGCAACGATTTTAGCTTCGTATACCACATAAGCGGAGTCAACCAATGCACCACGAGGTGCTAGTTTGGTGTAGTCAGTTTGTGGAGTGATCAACTTAGCGTCAAGAGCTGTTTGAACCCAGCCTTTAGCCCAGTTGGAAACGCCAGTAACTGTTGTGGTTGTAGCTGCTGTTAAACCTTTGGATTTAGCAATAACTGTAGCAAGCATTTCGTAGGATACGGTGTTAGCAGGACCAAATTTGTTGCCGCCAAGACCTTCCATAAGTTTTGCTTCAGTTACAGCGCCGATCCAGCCTTTACCCCAGTGGCTAGCTACTACATCCGTGTAAGTGGAAGCAGCTGGTGCTTGAACCTTGTCATTCAATTTAGCCAAGATAACAGCCAATTGTGCGCGGTTCATGTTCATTTCAAGACCTGGAGTTCCAGCAGCATCTACTCCTGCAAAGATACCTTGTGTAACTAGAGCGTCAAACTTGTCATTCGTGGTCAATTCAGCAGCACCGGCAATACCGGCGAACGCGCTAGAAGCCAGCGCAAATGTAAGAGCTAAAGATAATACTTTCTTCATAACCTTTATTTCTCCTCCTTGGAAATGCTTTATTGTCTGTACATCTTGCTTGAGAATAATTGAGCTCGTATTCCTCATTCTGTGTGTCACCCCCCTTCCAGAGTTGAGCATATCATATGATTTAAGTTCTGTTACCCGCTAGAGTAACAGAAATTTGCAAACGGAGACAGAAAAATAGGCTCCAGAAGCCGCTTGTTCCATTATACACTCGTGTGTGGATTAGCGTAAAGCGTTTTTTTACAAGTGTTGGATGATTAGAAACGAGGAAACCTAGTCTCCAATTGGTTTTCTCTTGTCTATGTTTACTTAACACCTATTTAAACGCAGACCAGATGAAAAAGTTGCGGGAACCTTTAAAAAAGATCTAAAGGCAGGTTCCCCTAAGGTAACCTGCCTTTATGCTATCCCGTCAACTTATTGTTTTGGGATTTTCTTCTGTGATGCCATGACATTAATGGCAACAGCTGCAGCTTCGGCGCGACTAAAGGTATCCTTTGGCGCGTAGCGATAGGATTTCTTCGTGCCTGAAACCAGTGCATTCTCCATGCCGGACATCAGCTTGGCCTTCACTACGGCCTCAATAGATGTTCTCGCATAGGTTTGAATCAGGTTGGCATCCGTAAAGGATTTCTGTAGAGAGATCAATACCTTGCTTTCGGAGCTGTTCAGCTTCAGGTTAGCTGCCTTAGCAATCATAACAGACGCTTCTTCACGCGTAATGGATGCGTCAGGCAGGAAAGTACCACCTGTAGTTCCGCGTATGATCCCTTTTCTCGCCGCTGTTTCGATATATTTATACTCGTATAATCCCTGACTGATATTGCCTGTATCCGCTCTTAGCACGTCGTTAAATGTGCCGTCCCCTTCGAAATCCAATTTAATCTCAAAAACCTTGACTAGCATGGTGATAAACTCACCTCTAGAAATTGGATCATAAGGATCAAAGGTGTTTTTGGAGGATTTGCTGCTCATGATTCCTTTGGAATAAAGAGTATCCAATTGGTTTTGGGCCCATGGATGAGAGATAACGTCGTCAAAGCTTCTGTCCATATACATAACCCGGTAATAACCGAAAGTAGTGAATGGCACCTTAATTGTTTTGGCGGACAAATCCACTACCCCGCCAACGTTCCTCCAACGGTAACCGGATACGCCCCTGTAATCCGTAAAATATTCAAAATGATAGACAGTCAAATAGCGCCATGCATCGTTGCGGATATCTTGGTCGTATTTGATCGTAAGTACTCCCTCGTTAGTCGGGACCACTTCAGCGCTTTTATTGGTCCTTGTATAAAAAAGCTCGTTAGACCACCAAAGACCTGAAGAACCCGTACTATAAGGATCTAAACCTTTGCCAGTCAAGAAAGCTTGCTGCGTGTCCTTCGTAATGGAAGTACTGGAAGCAACCATAGTGCCGCCATCAATCCAGTACAAAGGGCTGGCCGGATGGTACCGGTTTGTTTCTTCCTTAAGCAGCGTTAAGCCCGTCTGATAAGGCTCGATATAATAAGGATCCGTATTATCAATCGTTTCACTTGGGAGGGGATGATTGACCTTATCTACACGTCCGTCTGCCCCGTCAGCAATTCCAAATAAAATCTGACGATCGTTTGTTAGGAAGGAGTTGTTCTGGTAGGGCTTATTTCTTTTTAACATCGTGTCCTTGGAAAAGGCGAGTTGGACGTCTCCTCCAAATACTTTCATCTTTGAGGAGATTGGAGCAATATACTGAGCGCCGACAATTGCTGTGTCAGAGTTGTAAACCACTAGTGTACCCGATAGCTTCTCAGCACCCCGGTTCACGGTGAACTTGATTGGATTACTTCCCTTTTTTAGCTTCTCAGCTGTGAAAGAAAATAAATTTGAGTTGTTCGGGTCTTTGAGTGCAGCAGTTTTACCAAAAACAACGGAATCCGCGCTTTCCGCGAAAATCTTGATGTCTACAAAGTTGCTGTTTACATTCGCTTGATCAATATTTTTACTGTTTCTTGTTGTCATGGGACTAATAATTTCATATGGAAGTGGCTCCCGGCTGATGGTAATCGCCTTAATAGCTGCAACGCCTTCCGTATTCTTAATTTCAAATTCAATAACGGCCTGTCCTTGAACAGGCAACTTCACATAGAACGTTTCAAAGTTCCCCTTGATCGTTCCAGATCCCGCATCCCCAGATTTCATATAATAGCGGGCATCTGTAAAGTTTGTCGTTTCGGAAACAGAAGCACCTGTAAGCTGAGGAAGCGTATGTGTACCAGAGGTAAGATACAAGTCTGAGAATGTCTTTAGTTTACCTTCGATATCGGTCAGCTTGACCGTCACTCTGACCGACTGAACCCCTGGACTATAGGTTCCGATCAATTTGACGTAGGCTTCATTGGTTGCATAGGTTCCTGCCCTTGCTGTCTCAATAAATTTATTAGCCGCATCGTTGCCAGCATGCAGGGAAATTTCCCCAAACTCTGGAGCTTCATTGCTAAATTGGAAAATTTCATAGTTGCTTTCTGTCACTACTCGCCCATTCTGAATTAATTGGACTTTTATTGAATTTTTACCGGCCAGAAAGGTAGTCGTCCCCAAGGTATAAGCAAAACTCTTCATAGCTGGCTTTGTAAATCCTGCTTGCCCTGATACATCCACCCCATTTATGAACAGCTTCACATCTCCTGTAACGCTGTCCAGGTTTACAAGGGTACCCTCAATTTTGCCGCTAATCGGTGCTAAACTGACGTCTTTGATTACCATACCGTTGTAAACATTCTTCATAATAACATAGGGAACACTGGTAATATTAACGGTGTATTCCCTCTCACTTGAAACTTGCTCAATGGCTCCAGTAAGCGGAACAACCTTGAAAGTACTTGTCCCGTCAGGAAGACTGCTTAAGTCTACCTCATATAGTCCAGAACCAACACCACCGACACTTGTTATTCCTGTCGTAAGTTTTTTGGTCCCGATGTAAACCGCTATTCCAGTAGCCATGCGGGTTTGGACATATGTCTTCAGCGGAACTTCGTTGATACTATTGGTACCCCTGCTCGTATCGTTCATTGGCAGTGTCTTTAGTTGGTCACGGTAAACATCTTCGATTAAAGGGACATCTTGGGGAATGTAATCAAAGATAAAGGTATTGCTCTGCGCGCCTCTCTTCGAATCGTACATCCAAATATCAAGTGTCTGGTGGCGTCCTGTAGGAGCGATCCCCGTGTACTGATAATCGTAAACATTATATTTACCTGCCTTGCTTAGAGCTGCATCCTTAACAACATTAATACCCGTTCCGGTTACGTTGATATCATCAACTTTAACCCCGTTTAAAAAAACTTGCCCATAGACAACCGTAGTGACAGAAATATCATTGTCAAACTTAAGCTTAGCAGAAAGCCTTACATTGGGGTCTGCTGTAGCTGGTTGATAGGGGACACTTCCTGTCAAATCAATACTATTTCCTGTGCCGCCTGTACCCGTAAGTTTAACTTCAAACGGAAAGGGCTTTCCGTTGTCATAGATGATGTGTCGACGGGCTGAGTACGTCTGTGTACCGTTCTTAGCTGAGAATATGATGTCATTGTCACCAGGCTTGAGTCGAAATTCCGTTGTGGAACGGCTTGGTGGCGTGTTTGCATCCTCAACAGGGAAATAAAAATAGCCGTCATTGCGCAATTGGGCATAATTCTGACTAGCCGCACCATTTACCATTGCCGATATAATGGAAGCGCCGCTTGCCATACCTGTGATCATAAAGCTCTCTCTTTGTGTTTCTGGAAGAATGCGGTCATTCTCAAAAGCAATACTATCGATACTGAGGTTCGTAATATTAGTTACAGGAGTGTACAACACGGTTATTGGTGCAGATACGACAGACCCTGCCTCACCAACAAGTACGGTAATCTCGTTCGTTCCTTCCGTCAAATCCACATTGCTGAAGGTGACTTCGAATGTATCCGTTTGCCGTGCAGCCTTGGTTTTGACAACGCCCGTGTCTGTACCGGTCGTTAGATTCTGGACCCTATAAAAAATTTCGTTAATTCGAGTCATAGACTCAGATGGTACTGTAGCAACGATATCAATAGGTGACTTTGTGATTTTGGCATTGTTTGCTGGACTGGTTATCGTGATCGGGGAAGCGGCCGAAACCTCAGCCGGCATGACTGGAAAGAATCCAGCGATCAGAGCAACGATAAGCGTTATGCCCAACCATTTACGAAACGGAATCTTCAATTTTATTGCCTCCTTAAGGCTTTGCATTAGTTTAGGTGGATATCTGCCTGTCAACCGATTGGGATTTCGCCCTCTTCCCTCCTTCTCTTGCGCGTTCATCCTTTATGCATTCATATAGTTTGTTTATCGGACGTTGAGGGCTTTTAGTTTAGGCGAATTAACGACTGGAAAATACAACCTCTTCATTCAATGCTCATTTGTTCCGTGGCGATGTGGTATTCCAATTTACTCGC
The DNA here is from genome assembly GCA_014380705.1 of Gorillibacterium sp. Next base: position 5,180 of record JACMJI010000002.1, read on the forward strand.
TAATAGAAAAAAGCCCCTTTTGCAAGGAGCCGTTCATTATTCGTAATGGAGGATGATTATTTCGGCTTGCCGGCATCAATAGCTTTCTGCAGAAGGTTCAGAACAGGCTTCCTCTTGTTGAGAATACCAATAAATTCCGCACCCATTTCAAGAGCGAGCAGGATCGTGATGACCAGAACAACGGTTACCCAGTTCTGTTTCTGGGTCATCAGAACAGCACATAGGCTAAAGGCGATGGAAACGCCATAGATGGTTAGAACGGTTTTGCGCATGCCAAACCCAAGATCCATCAACCGGTGATGCAAGTGACCCTTATCCGCCACAGAGATTGGTTTATTGTTCAGCTTGCGACGGATGATTGCGAGCATCGTGTCCGATATCGGAACGCCGAGAATAAGCAGCGGTACTAAGAATGAAACAATCGTTGCTTGTTTGTACCCGAGTATGGATAAGATCGATAGGGCGTAACCCAAGAATAAGGCACCGGAGTCACCCATGAAAATTTTGGCTGGGTGGAAGTTGAAGACGAGAAATCCAAGCGAGCTTCCAATCAGAATAATGCAGAGCAGAATGACCATAGGATTCGAAAAAGGCATCAGTATGGCAACGACTAATATTGTTGCAGCTGATATACAGGATACGCCAGCTGATAGTCCGTCAAGGCCATCGATTAGATTAATCGCATTGGTTACACCAACGATCCACAGGATCGTTAGCGGGATGCTGATCCATTCTTGAAGGATGGGGTAGGAGCTCATGCCAAATGGAATGTTGACCACGTCAATCTCTAGTCCAAAAGATACCGCGATACCAGCGGCGCCGAGCTGACCGAGCAGCTTCAGCTTGGGAGAAAGCGTAAATCGATCATCCAGTGCGCCCGTAAGAGCAATCACCATTCCGCCAAGGATAAGACCGACTGCAATATGGTCTCTGTCCTGGTACTCAATACCGGGCATAACAATAAAATATGAACAGATAAAAGCTAGGAATATAGCGAGCCCCCCGAGCAGCGGCATCGGCTTGGTATGCACGCTTCGATGATTCGGCACGGAGACAGCACCAACCTTAATGGCCAGCTTAGCCATCAGCGGTGTGAGCAGGATGGAGAGAGCGCAGGAAGCTGCAAACCCAATCCCATAAATCCACCAATTCAATATTTTCAACCCCTTAAGTTTATCTCTACCGTCTTGTTTGAAGGGAACGACTTGCCTTCCCCTCCGTACATAGGCACTACTATCCTACTATATAGACATGTAAACAGATAGACAACTGCTTGAAACAGACAAAAACCCCGGCAAAAACAGGCTTTGCCGAGGTTTTTCTTGATTTATTAGCTGTTCTCTTTCTCTCTTATCACTTTGTACACAAATTTGGGCAAGGCAAGCATCCGCTTATAGCGCGATGGTTGACATGCCAACCGGTAAAACCATTCCAGCCGAAGCTTGATAAAAAGCTTTGGCGCCCGCTTTAGCTTCCCAGCCATAATATCCAGGCTTCCCCCGACACCCATCATGACAGGTACACCGAGGCGATCCTTGTAGCGATCAATCCATGGCTCCTGAGTATCCGAGGAACGACCCACAAAGAGTAAATCAGGCTGCGCTAGGCGGATTAATTCAATTACCTCATCATCACGTTCTGGTCCAAAGAAGCCGTCATGTATGCCAACAAGCTGTATCCGCGGGTAGCGCTCCGTAAGTCTGGCTGCTGCAATCTGTATGGTTTCTGGCGAGGTCCCTAGGAGGAATACTTTCCAGTCCCGCTCTTCACCTATACGAATTAATTCCTCCATCAGTTCGATTCCGGCTACCTTTTCTGTTACAGGCTGACCCTTATATCTGGAAGCCCATACGACACCCGCGCCATCGGGAACGACCAACTCTGCTCGCTTCATCATGGCGTTGTAAGGGGCATTATCCATTGCATTCATCACCATGATGGGGTTGCCCGTAATCACCTGCGTAGTCCTACGTTCCTCGATTGCCTGCACCAGCAGGTTAACCGTATCTTGAAAGCCTAACCTTGAAAAGGGAATGCCAAATATCGAAACGATAGACTGATTATCTATGATCATGCCATTCCCCTTTCCCGACAAAGGTAGTCAACAATCTGTTGAGCAGGTCGATGTGCTTTTTCCTTGAGCTGCTTAATAAAAGGCTGCTTCTCCAGCAGCCACTCGCTGCGGTGATTAAGCAGTGATTCCGCATCGTTGGCTAGAGCTAGAGCATCTAAATGCTCCGTAGAGGCAGCTGCTTTAATCCCTAGACGATTTAAAAACTGATCAATTTTGGGGTCATAGGATATCCCCACAATCGGCACCTGCTGTGATGCAGCATAGATCAAGGCGTGCAGCCGCATGCCAATGATCAGGCTGCAATCTGCTACTTGTGCCAGCATTTCCTGCGGATGGTCAAGACCGCTTGCTACCGTTACGTCCGGTGCTTCCTGTGCACTTACGCCCATAAGCCGAATCACCTCCTGCGAGGCTTCAGTGTCTGTTGGCGGGTGAAAGGGCAGGAACCGCAGCTCCACTGGTCGTATACGGCGCAGCTCAATCAATGCTTGAGCAATACCTGCAAGCTCGGAGCGGTCCGCGTTCCAGTAGCGGACGGATATGCCGACGATCGGCGGGCTTAAGGCCTTTGAAGCGGCATGGCCTGTGCCATTGGCAGCCAATACCGCAGCACCCGCCCATCCGGCTTCCGCTAATTGCGCCGGCACGGCTCGTCCTTCGCCAAGCGGCAAACCCATCACCGGATCGGGGACGACGTCCACCTTACCGGTGTAGCCCATACGCCCGAGAAGCTCGGCCGATTCTTGGTCCCGCACAGAAACATAGCGGCACCGGGAGAATATCCGCCGAATCGGGCGGAAGAAAACAGGTCTATTCACGGGGCCGATGCCCTGCGAATAGATAAAGGTAGGCTTGCCTAGCCATTGCGCCAGCCTCACGATACCTAAATAATAAGGAATGGTGAACTTACCTGTCGCATCCTGCAGCAGACTGCCTCCACCACTTATAAGGCCATCACTCTGGCGGATTGCCCGCAGAATCTCAGCAGGCTTCATCCGGTGGACCGCCTGCACGCCATACATCTGCTCGGTGCGAGCGGGGTCTGCGGAAAGCACGATGGGCTCAATCGCAAGCCCCGCTTTGTCTCCTTCTGAACGAAGGGCCAATATGAGCGATTGCAGCACCGCTTCATCCCCGCTGTTCCCAAATCCGTAATAACCCGAAAGTACTAGTCTACAAACGGCTCGGCCCATCTTCTCCAACCCCTTGCAAACAAATTCCAAACAAAAATCAGAATAAAGCCGAAGGCTGCGCCAAAGAGCAGACCATATCCAACGCGAATCGCGGAAATATAAACAGGTGTATGCAGATGGGTGAATGTCCCCACCATACCCACTTGGCCGATTACACCAAGCAGCATAATCCAGAGCGCGCTAAAACGGCGATAACGCACCGTCAGATAAGCCCCTAGGATGAACAACGGATGCCCAAAAAGAAACTCTTTCGTCCGGGGACGAACCTTGAGCACATCCTCCAGGATCGTGCGAAACCGCATTTCCAGACCGGAAACCTGTCCCTCATTGCCTGTTCTTGAGAGGTAATAGGTGAGCACTATCACGAGCAGTGCGCCTGAAACGATCCAAAGCACAGTAATTGGGGATGCAAGGAGCTTCTTCGCTTTGCGGAACTTCTCCTCCGTTCCCAAGCCTTCACTGAAGAACAACAGATAGAGGCCGACGATCAGAACGGGAAGTATACCTAGCGCTTTAACACCGATAAATTGATCAAGCAGCAGATTGAACGAAACATGGTTGAGTAAGCCAACGATGAGCAGCGCACCCATTAACGACACTGCAGTCGCGCGGATAAACAAGTTAGCCACAACGCCTACCGCAGGCAAAGTCGTATTCGTTTTAAGCCGTCGCAATCGCTGAATCGCCATAAACATGGCGACCGATGCGGAGCTAATGCCCGTTCCAAGAGCCAATGTTTTATTAAGCATGCCTGGGGAAAGGACATAAAGACCTGCCGAGCCAAGTATACCAAGAGCAAATAGCAGGAGTGACCACCCCGGCATAAAAGCAGACAGCATAAGAACAATCATGGCTAAGCAGCCCAAAGCAACAAACGGTTTCAGCGTATCGCGAATCACGGAGTCGTAGAAAGCAAATTTCCCAGAGGGACCCTCTCCAGTCAAGTACCCTGCTTGGTGAATGCGATCCATCACACCATCAGGTCCTTGCATAGATTGATATATCGACAGCAGTGGATCGGCAACTGCAGCTGTATCCACATTACGATAAGGCCGAGCGTTTAGGAACACCATCCGGATATTGCGATCCTTTACGGCTAGAACGAGCCGATCAGATAGCTCTCGAATCCGGACTTTCTGCAGTCTCGGTGTTAGCGCGGCAGAAAGCTTGTCAGCATCTGCTTCCGTAAAAGAATGCGTCCGCAGCACATTATAGTTGAGCTTACTGGCTAGCGTACCAAGACCTGCCGGTGTTCTGATCATCTCCACAGCAGCAAGTGCTAATCCGTGCTTGTCCATAAGGGCGGCAAAATCAGCGATATGATTGTTCGTGCCTTCCCCATACCCAGGAACATAATTGCCTTCGACAATCAGGTTGTGGACGTTACTAGCTGAATATTCGGATAGAATCCGATCCATCTGCTCTTCCACATAGGGCTGATGACGATTGGAAATACGGGCAACGACGAGAAGACCCTTAGCCTTCATTGCTTCAAGAGCCATTGGATCAGGACCAAGCGGCTTCAGAGAAACTTCATCTGGGGCTGCACCTATGACCAGACCGTAACGACCCTTGACTTCCCATGCCTCTGTAGGGATGTTGTAGGTTTTAAACCAATATTCCAGGTTGGGTTGAAGCTTGGCCCTTGCTGCCTCATCCGTAAACAGCACATAAGTACTTGCTCGATTCAGGGGCAAAGTGGTACCCGTCAGCAATGAGATATCTTTCTGGGTATAAATATCCAGTCGTCTCGCAAGCTGAAGCTCATTAAGTGTAGTCTCATAAACAGCAGCCGAACGAATTCCCGCCTTCTGCATAGCAGTAAGCTGATCGTTAACATAGCCCTGTGGGTCATTCTTATAGGAGCTAATTTCAAGGAGATCTCGGTAGTCCATAACAAACTCGACTTTTTTGTTTGAACGCTCGGTTTTCACCCGTGCAAGCCCAAGCGGCAATGAAGCGATCAGCCCGATGATGACAAACGCCCACAGAACTCGAGCGGCATGGCGGTTCCATATCCAATATAGCTTCACTGGATCCAACCCCTATCCATCAACACGAGCCATGACCACTTTGGTCATCGCATCGAGCATCTCTGTGGACTCCTGAACGGAAGCACCCTTCACTGCAAAATACACTTTAATCTTTGGCTCTGTACCAGAGGGGCGCAACGTAAACCAGGAGCCGTCTGCAAGGACATACTTCAATACATTTTCCCGTGGAAGCCCCTGAATGCCCAATGAATAATCAAGAACCTCGCGAACCACAACCCCATTCAGTTCAACAGGTGGATGTGCTCTCCAGTCGTCCATGATCCTACGGATCTTATTTAAGCCTTCCAGCCCTTTAAGCGTACGTGATTCCAGGCGCTCCATAAAATAGCCATGCTTTTCGTAAAGTTCGATAAGCACATCATAAAGGGTCTTGCCTTGCTTTTTATAATAGGCCGCTGCTTCACAGATCAGCATGGAGGCAATTACAGCATCCTTGTCCCGGGCATAATTACCCGCCAGGTAACCGTAGCTTTCCTCATAACCGAACAAGAAGGTGTGCTCGCCCGTCTTATCGAACTCGGTCATTCGCTCACCGATATACTTAAAGCCAGTCAACGTATCGATAACCTCAACACCAAAACTGCGGGCAATTTCCGCGCCCATCTCACTCGTAACGATCGTCTTGATTACAACAGCATCCGCCGGAATCGCGTCCCGCTCTTGCAGACTGCTGAGTAGGTAATTGACCATGATGGCCCCTGATTGGTTGCCGCTAAGTACGTTATATTCACCCTTTGTGTCGCGGACGACCGCGCCCATCCGGTCGCAGTCCGGATCTGTGCCTATGATAATATCTGCATCTACCTGCTTGCCAAGCTGAACAGCTAAGGTAAAAGCAGCCTTTTCCTCTGGGTTCGGTGATTTAACGGTTGAGAATAGTACATCAGGCTGCTCTTGCTCGGGGACCACATAAACCTGATTAAAGCCGATTTCCTTTAAAACACGACGGACGCTAAGGTTGCCCGCCCCGTGTAGTGGCGTGAATACGATCTTCACGTTGCCGCTCATCTCACGCGCTATTTCAGGATTAGGGCTGACTGCAGTTAGGGCATCCATATATTTACGATCTATGTCTTCTCCATGCCACTGTAAGAGACCCGCTGCTTCTGCCTCATTACGTGTAGTCCGGTTAACGGACGAGAACATATCCAGACTATCGATTTCACCAATCACCGCATTAGCCGCATCCGACACCATCTGTCCGCCATCTGGACCATATACTTTGTACCCGTTATATTCCGGCGGATTGTGGCTTGCAGTGACTACGATCCCCGCCGAACAGCCAAGCTCGCGTACGGCGTAAGAAAGCTCCGGCGTCGGACGCAGGGTGTCAAAAACATGCGCCGTAATCCCATTTGCCGCAAGGACAAGCGCGGCCTCCAAAGAGAATTCGGGGGATTGGTTGCGGGAGTCATAGGCAATCGCAACGGAGTGGGTCTTGCTGTTGTCTTTAAGCAGATATTGCGCTAATCCTTGAGAAGCTCGCCCTACCGTATAAAGATTCATCCGATTCGTTCCCGCGCCAATGAGTCCCCTCATCCCACCGGTTCCAAATTCAAGGTCCCGATAGAACCGATCCTCAATTTCCTTCGCCTGATCCTTCAAGGCGTTTAATTCCGCTCTAGTCGCCTCATCTGCTTTGTTGAGCCAGAGGTGATAGTTGCTTTCTATGCGTTCACTTGCAGTCATGTGTTGTTCCTCCTTCACCTTGCTGTGATTATTTTTTACTATAATTCTGATTGCTACTAATTAATCAATCGGGGAGGGAGCAGCAGTTGGAGTTGGAGCTGACGCAGGAGCAGCGGCTGAAGCAGCCTCGGGTCGATCAGCGAGCGCAAACATAAGCTCCCCCTCTGCCACAATACGGTCTCCAACCTTAGCCGTCCCATGCCCTTTGCCAATGGAGCCCTTCATCCGAGTCACAACCATCTCAAGAATCAGCGTATCTCCAGGAAAAACCTGCCCCCGAAAGCGGAAATTATCGATGCCCGCCAGCAGACCAAGCTTATTCTTGTTTGCTTCTGCCTTGAGGATTGCCACTGCACCGACCTGCGCCAGTGCTTCTGTGATCAGAACACCTGGCATCACTGGATAACCGGGAAAGTGTCCCTGGAAGAAGGGTTCATTTATGGTTACGTTCTTTAATCCTACGGCTCGTTTGCCTTCCTCTACCTCCAAAATTCGATCAACCAGCAAAAAAGGGTAACGATGCGGAAGAATTCTCTGAACCTCGTTTACATCATACATGAAATGTTTGACTCCTTTCGGCTAAAGCCTGTATAAGTTAACCAACTTGTACCCACACTAGTGATATTCCCTTTGCTGCTGCAGCCGCCGGGGTTGAGATAAAGGAGCATCCCGGGAATTCGGGGTGCTCCTTTCCCTTTCCCATGAACCTGAGAACATTAGCGTTCAGGGTCCCGTAAATTAGCTATGTAAGGATCATTGCTTGTGAGGCGGCTACCAGGCAAATTCTTTTCAATCAGGCGCTCTCGCTTTCCTGATTGATCTTCCTTGCAGATCTGATATAGATCATGCTTGTTACAAAAGAAAACGCAATGACAACCCAGAAGAACGCTACCGCAAATTCAAGCCTCAGCACGATAAACAGAACTGCGGTATAGAAAAGAACCGTAGTCAGCTTCCCCATCGTGTTGGCCGGAACTGTTTTTTTGCCGCGAACATGAAACAGGACACTGCCAACAATCATTCCCGCGTCCCGAAAGACAAAGGCGAAAGCGGCAAGCGGCGGAATCCAACCTGCAATCATCAGCGAAAAAATCACCGTGAGCAGCATCAGCTTATCCGCAAGCGGATCAAGCATAGACCCGAGCGCCGTCACCTGGTTTCGTTTACGAGCGATATAGCCATCCAATACATCTGTTAATCCCGCGAGCAGCATAATGAGAAACGCTGACGTCTCATGACCTGTGAAGAAGATATACAAGTACACCGGAATAAGCAAAAACCGCAATAATGTTAAGGCATTAGGCCATGTCAAGTTCCTGTCTCTCCTTGTCCAGGATTTCCATCCCCTCATTATACCTGTGATGCGTCAAAAAAAAAACTCCCTTTCCGGGAGTGTTTGTCAAGGTGCATAAATCAAATCAAACACATGCTGCCAGGTTTCTTTTTTCCATACGTCAGATAGCGGGAGATGACCCAAATAGGCATATCCCACTGCCATTCCTACAATTAATGTGACGATACAGAGAAATAGTACAATCAGCTTGGTAATAATATGAAACTTTCGCTTCGGCCGCGGAGGCTTGCCTCCGGTGCCGCTGCCACCTGTATCTTTGGGCTTCTGCTGCCTCTCACGCTCAATCGGTCTTTTGGCTGCAGTCCCTGGTTTTTTCTCATTCATTTGATACATGGTACTCCTCCTTGCCGCCGTACCTTACCCTCGAAGATTATTCGCTAGGTTCATCATCGTATCCGAAGAAGACACTGCACGGGCACTAAGCTGGTAAGCCCGCTGAACCATGAGCGTCTCTGTCATCTGGTCTGCCAGATCAACATTGGACTGCTCTAGCCAGCCTTGACGAATAGCAATGGGTTCGGATAACGTACGATTCGGGTCATCCGCATTGTAATCAGCCGGAAATACGGCGTCACGTACGACTTGATCCTGAGCGTTATTCATTTCTTGGGGTACGATAAAGAGATTATTCCCAATCTGCTGTAAAAATTGCGGCTTTGTTGCTACGACCAGTTTTATCCTTCCAACAGCCACAGCTTCTTGAGGTGCGTTCACTGAGAAGGCCGTGACCGTTCCATCGGGAGCGATAGTCATGGATTGCCCTTTGGGAATGGCAATCGGTCCATTCACTCCTTGGACCAAATGTCCATCGGAATTAGCTAGATAAAGATGATCTGCGTCGCCCTTCACCGCAGCCAATTGAAAGCTTCCGTCACGTGTATAAGCAACTTGACCATTCGCATCAACCTGGAAGAAGGCCTTGCCCTCAATCGCTAAATCAGTAGAGACACCAGATTCTTTAAGCGCACCCTGGCTAAGATCATATTGTACTTGGGCTAGCCTAGCACCCCAGCTTTGACTATAACCTAGCGGGGACAGCCGTCCTTGCCGCTCGAAGTGCTCCGGCTGTTGTTTGAGATTATTAATAATATCTTCAAAACTGGCCTGCTTGCGCTTATAGCCGGTCGTATTCAAATTTGCCATATTGTCCGCCATGATGTCAAGCTTCTGTTGCAAAGCACTCATCGACACCATAGACGTAATGAGGGACGAATTCATCGATTAACTACACCCTTCCCACTTCGTTTACGGTCTTTTCAAGACTCCGGTCATAATACTGCAAGACCTTCTGATTCGCTTCATAGGCGCGCAGTGCTGTGTTCATATCGATCATGGATTGGGCTGCATCCACATTTGAACGCTCCACATAGCCTTGTCGCAAAGCAACCTGGTGGTTGTCCACCAAAAGTCCAAGCTCTGCATTTCTACCATTCGCATCATCAGTAAGTGCTATAATAGAGCCTTCCTCGCCGCTTGTGATCCGGTATACCCCGCTGCCTTCACGAACTAAGCGATTCGGATTATCCACTCGGGAGAGAAGCATGCCTACATCACGTCTTGCTGCATCGAGCAAGGGCTTGCCTGTTGCACTGTTTGTAAATCTACCATCTGCCGTAACGGTAAACTGCGGGACCGCCGCTCCCGTCGCAGGATCGACCAAACGAATCGGCTCTCCATTTAAGCCTACGACTTTAAATCCAGACGGTGTAATGAGTTCGCCTGTTTCATTTGCCGTAAAATTTCCACTGCGTGTATAACGGGTTTCCCCATTTGCATTCTGAAGTGTAAAGAAGATCTGTTTCTGAAATACTCGTTCACCATCTGCATTAAAGGCCATTCCGGTGCCGCCAAAATCAAGTCCGTCCTCATAGATGTCCGATGCAATGGCAAAATCGAAGCTGTTCTTTGTCTCTTGCAGATCACCTTGAACATAGAGTGAAGGGTCTTCCTCCGCTAGTACACCTGAATTAAGCTTTCCGATGCTCTTCTTCTGACCGGGCTCACCGTTTGTAAGCGCAATAAGCATCTCCGGGAAAGACCTGGAGATCGCATTTACTTGCTTGAAGCCCGTTGTATTGAGGTTAGCGATATTATTCGTTACGGTGTCATGCTTGCGCTGCTCTGCAATCATTCCAGCTGCAGCAGTATATAATCCTCTTATCATAACGTTACCCCCACTATCTTCTGCCAGAACGCATAAGTGTTGCTACTTTATCCAGGTTTTCCAGCATAATCCCTGTTCCTTTAACTACACAGTGCATAGGATCATCCGCAACGATCACCGGCACCCTAAGCTC
>JACMJI010000332.1 GCA_014380705.1 Gorillibacterium sp.
CAGCGGCCTCGGCCAGCTCGCCGCGACTGCGAGCGAGCAGTATGCCGCGGCTTACGCCGCCGACGGCATGGCCCGCGCGGCCAAAGCGCTGGATCGCGGCCGCCGCCGACTTCGGCGAATCGATCTGGATCACCAGATCGATATGCCCGACGTCAATGCCGAGCTCCAGCGAGGATGTGGCGACGATCGCGCGCAGCTCGCCTGCCTTCAGCATCCGCTCGACTTCCAGCCGCTGTTCTCGTGAAACACTGCCATGATGCGAGCGGGCGATCTCGCCGCCAAAGAAATCATTCAGCCGCAAGGTTAAGCGTTCGCATAATCGTCGGCTGTTGGTAAAAATCAATACTGTAGTGCAGCCCTCCATAACAGCTGCCAGCTTCTCCAATAGGGGTCGCCAGATACGATCATCGCCTTTGCCAATACCCACCCGCTCGGCCATTGTCACATTCAGCTGCAACTGACGCTCCATAGAACTTTCGATAATGGCGACGGTTCTTCGCACATAATCGCTGCCAATCCGTTCATACTCCTCACCATCTCCAGAATTTTCACCCGACTCCTGCCACTCCATTAACTCGCAATCCTCGTTCTTAACCTGTTGCTGTTCCTGAGCTCGACCATTCTTCTTGCTCGACTCCTGCCGCTCCATTAACTCGCAATTCTCGCTCTTAACCTGTTGCTGTTCCGCAGCTTCATCAGCCCAATCGCTCGGCACAAGCCCTTCCTTCGTTGTTCTTTGGATGGGTTCCCATCCTCCAAGGAATTGGGCCATCCTCTCAATTGGCTTCTGGGTTGCCGATACACCGATTCGCTGAGGGGAATGACCGCACCAAGCAACGAGCCTCTCCAATGTAACCGTGAGATGAAGCCCTCTTTTGTCCGCAGCCAAATCATGGATTTCATCGATAATGACCTGCTCCACCGTTCGAAGAATTTCCCGTCCTTTTCTCGAGGTGAGCATAAGGTATAGGGATTCAGGAGTGGTAACAAGCAATTCGGGCGGACGGCGAAGCATCGATGCACGCGTACTTTGGGCAGTATCACCTGTACGTACACCTACCGATAAATCTGGCCAATCTGCCTGTCGCTTCATCGCCCATCGTTTCAGTTCCTCGACAAAATGAATAATATGGTGGTGAATATCGTTATTCAGCGCCTTAAGTGGCGTTACATACAGAACCCGTACTCCCTTATCTAGGCTAGAATCCATCAGCGAGTTTTGAATTAGCCTATCCAGGCAAGGCAAAAGAGCAGCCAACGTTTTTCCCGAGCCCGTCGGGGCTGCAATAAGGGTATGCTTTCCCTCATGAATGATTGGCCAAGCCTGCCGCTGAACATCTGTCGGTTCTCCCATTTGGGAAAGAAACCAATCCGCAACTACCGGGTGAAATGAACGCCACAACGTATCCATCACAACGCAAGCTCCTTTTCTGAACCTAGATATGAAGATTATACCAATAAAAGCAAATGAAATTACAGGTATTCCCCTTTATAAAAAAGAGTAGGGCATATCCGCTTTAGAAGCTACTTTAGCTTAAATAAAATAATCAATTGCCATTTATAAAAATTTACATTTCAAAATGTGGAAAAAAGCTTTACAATTAGAGCATGCTCGACAAAATTCATATGAGGTGATAGCATGGATGACCGCAAGGACGATTTAATCCCAGAATGGGAGACCAAACCGAATAATACCAATACAACTCCGGCAACAACGCAACAACCGATTAATGAATACCGTGCTTTCTCCGAGCCTTCACCTGAGTTTCAGAATGGCCTGCAACCCCAAGTAAAGAAAACCTCCGGTCTAGGAATTACATCTTTTGTTCTTGGATTCCTCGGTGCCCTGATCATCGTAGTCTTATGTGTAGTCGCTGCAACATTAGTCTCGGATTTTATTACGGCGGGTGAGACATTTGATATGGAGGCTTTTCAGAATAACGACAACTATGCGATCATTGCGTTAGTTGGTTTTGGCATGATCGCTGCGATGATAGCCATGTTTATTGGCTTCATTCTAGGGATTATCGCTCTTCTACAAAAGAATCGCAAAAAAGGTTTTGCAATAGCCGGTACGATTATTAACGGACTTTTTGTCTGCGGAACTGCTTTCCTCTTCATTATTGGTTTACTAAGCGGTCTAGCTGCATAAGAACCACCTAAAAGCAGAGAACCCCCGAATCCACGACTTTGGCTGTGGCAGCGGGGGTTCTTTGCTATGTGTTCTTTGCTATGTCCTCTATTATTTCATCCCTATGAATGTACCGATGGCATCGATATGGGCATCCGTTAAATCTTCACTATTATCGTAGATCAGAATGGAGGAGTCATCCAGGCTCCAGTTGATTTCGGGTACAAACTTCAGGTTTTTCCAATATTCATCCCAATGCTCCAGCTTCCATTCATCCCGTGAAGACTGTCTAAACTCGATACGCTTTCTTTGTTTTTCTGAATCAGATAAGGTAACGACAACAATTTTGACATCAACATCGCTAAGGCTGCGACCCGCATCGGCGAGTAGTTGATCTATCCATTCCTTATTCTTTAGTTCAGCCGTAAAAGGGGATATCATGAATACATTCTGGCCCAGTGCCAGATTCTCCTTGCAAATATCAGCTGTCGCGTCGTATTCAAGCTGTCTCAAGTTCTTCTTGTAGAAGTCAGAATCACGATCATCCTTGTCTAGCCCTTCCTCCATCAACAAAGCTTCAACAAATCTTCCGCCCACTGTATCGCGATCAATAAAAACAACAGGCACCTTCTCGGCAAGCCTTTTAGCCACTGTTGTCTTTCCAGTGCCCGCTACTCCAACGAAAAAAACAAGCTTTTGCATCCCATTACTCCCTTCAATTTTACCTTGTACGTACATTATACATTTAAGCAGTGTTATTGGTAAACAAAACAATATAATGCTTATGCTGCTTCCTTCCGTAACACATGGAATTTTGGATCAAAAACAGTTGTACATCTTCCCTTCATACTCGCTATTAACAGCATCCACCATTTGACTAATTATTTAAGCAAGCCACGGATTTTTTTTCAACTAATTATCAACAAAACCGAAAAAAGGAACACTCCTATAGAAATAAGTGTCCCCTTGGATTATTCTGGCTTCATAATGGGTTCGGCGAGCCTCTGTAATATCCTCTGCCTTGCGTGCCAATATACACAACCCCTAAAGTTTGCCGATCACCTTCCATACAGCATGGAAAAGCACCTACCTGGTACTCGTCGTTGCTGATCTTATGCCAGTTGGCACCTGTATCTTCTGAAATAAAAATTCCATTCTGACCTTCAATTCTGCCATATACGAACAACATAGAATAAGCATTTAAACTTGTCGGCATGCCTAAAGAAAACAAGTACGCCTTTTCCACTTTCGGCATTTTTACGAATGTATCCCCGCCGTCTTGTGAAAGGTATAAACCTTGATCGTTCAGCCCGACCCAAACGTGGCCTTTATGGCCCGGCACCGTCTTGATGATATGCCAGGATTCTCTTGGCAGTGCAACGGTATGACTCCAATGGTAACCACCGTCCTCACTGCGGTAGAAGCCCCCGTCACCGTACATATAGAACACGTTGGCATCCACTCGGTCCGAAGCAAGCGGAATGTTCCATGACCAGAATTTAGCAATTATACCTTCAGGTGCCCCCTGAGTTTTTGTCCAAGTTAGGCCCATATCCGCACTAACCCATGGAGCGGATCCAATGGGTAAGACAACGATGTTCGGTAACTCGGTTACAGGATGAGCTATAGCAGAAACAGCAACCTTGCCATTGGCCATCTTCAACCCATCGGACCCTGTCGGATAATTCTTAAACTCCCGCCAATTGACGCCCTGGTCATTGGACCAACCGCCACTTCCATGATTTCCCCATTCCCACGAGCCGACACGAACAATAATATCAGGATTAGATTCCACGAAATCGATACCGGTCGTCTCCTGCATCAACGGATCTCCAAGCTTTTCAATTGGAAATTCATCGAAGTTTTCATGACGCATGCCTCCATTATCGGCAATCGCTGTGATGAGTGGTGCACCTGCAGGCGAACAAGTCATCGTAAAGGCACACATTTCCTCATGCCCACTTTGCCTTGTATACCAAGAGACACGCTCTGCTTCAAGATCATCCGTCATCCATACCCCGTACCAATCGGTGTACCAGAGTGCTCCTGGGCGATGTGGAAGAAACACCGCGGACGCCGTTGCCGCTGAGAAATATCCCTTCGGCCACCATGGCACATCCGCCTTATGATCGGATATTTCGTTTAGATTCTTCCAAGTAACCCCAGAATCCACAGACAAGTAAATAGGATTGTTCCATTGATGATGCAACTGCACGACAACAATCCTTTTCCGATTCGTCGGATCCACTGCTATAGCACAGTACGGTTGCTCACGCTTCGGAGATATATCTGTCCAAAGGGAACCATCGTATTGGTAAACTCCCGATTCAGAAGTAACAATCAACACACCATCGTTTCCTAAGGCCATCCGTATCGGATGTATAGGACTTCCGTCTAAGAAGTGCCACTCTGCACCGCCGTCGCTGCTCTGATACACCCCACTGCCAACAACCGAAGCATAGATCGTTTGGGTAACTCCCTCTTTATTGGAAGCTGGATCAAAAATCACCGCTCTCACGCCAAGAGGATTTGAATTTGGCATCAATACTATCGGAATACCTAGTACCAGGCCCCACGTTTCCGCGCCATCCCTGCTTACCCATAATCCGTCATACCTTGTGCCAACATATACAATCTGTCCGTTATGGGGATCTACTGCAATTGGCTCACCTGCCCACCGGTAATCCATGTTACCTGCGAACATTTTGTTTAAATTCGTTCTTTTCCACGTAACGCCACGATCTGTGGACTTCAGGACATCGTGCAGAGGATGATAGGTGAACTCCCCGGCAGCCATATACACCACATCCAAGTCATTCGGATCTAATGCAATTCCATCAATTCCGAAGAAGTTTCTTTCCTCAAAACTGAAGGATTCACATAATGAAATCCAACGCAAATCCTCCGGGTCCCAGCGAAACGCACCTCCAACATCTGTGCGTACATAAATTAAGTTCTTCTCTTGTGGATGAGCGATAATGCCGGTAACGTAACCTCCGCCGCCAATCGGTATATTATCCCACTGGTAAATGTTAGTCATAAGTCCAACTCCATCCTAGGTTTTGTCTCTATAC
>JACMJI010000333.1 GCA_014380705.1 Gorillibacterium sp.
TAATTGCCCCATATCTTCCGATCCCCTCGTGATGAGAGCATTCACATGACCGGAATCTTTCATCGTTTTCCCCGCATCCAGATGAATTTGCTGAACGAGCTCGTCAACCTCAACAATTCCCGCGCTAATGCCACTCAGACTGGAGGCCTCCTGTTCGACTCCCTTGGCTATTTCCTGTACAGCAAGCACGACTGTACTGCTGATCTGCCTTGTGCCAGTAATATTCTCGTTGCTGCTCTTGATGCTGGCATTCAACTGGTGCGAGAACATGCTTACAGCATCCATCGATTTTTCAAGCATACGATATAGCTGAAAGGCTTCCTGCTCCTTCTGATTGCTTGCCTCAATAAGGCTTTTTCCCCATTTAGTAAGAAAATACAAATAAACGACCGCACAGTCCAGCAGGGCAATTCGAAGGACAAAGTCTGATATTTCCCAGTTATCTCCTAATACTGAGGCGGGAGCAATGGTAAAAGCCAGGATAAGAACCCCATTTAGACTGGCTGCATACCACAGCAGGATATCCTTGCGAAAATATAATGCCGAAGATATAATCGTGGCGGGAAAAACGAGAAAGAATCGGGGCGCCCCATTCTCAGAAATGAGTAATGTCAGCGCAATAGCGGTTGGAGCCATAGAGATCAAGACACCTACAATAATTTCGGGAAGAAAATTTCGCAAGTGAGCAAAATATATACCAGTGCCAATCAAACAGGTAACGATTATAATAAGCGAAATTCGTATTCCGGTATCCCACCCGTGCATGAACGGTGCTTCAATAGCAAAAACAGTCGAGCAGGCTAATAGAATTAGAAAGTTAATCCTTGTTATCTGATGGAAACCAAATCGCACCTTGAGTTGCATGATAAACTTCCCTACCCTTCCATTTAACATATCACTAACCTAAGAAAATAATACTATTAATTTGTAGACAAACCAATGACTCTTTGTCACCTTTACAGAAATATAATTAGACTTAATTTACTGATCATCAAATACTTGACAATACGTAACTGGTTACATACAATAAGTATGTAACCAGTTACGTATTTGTTTGGAGGGATAACTATTGAATGAAACTGAGCAACAAGCCACCATCTTCGGTGTGATTTTCGCTTTAGCCAATCGGCTACAAATTCTTGGGGATAAACTTGATGGGAATATTACGATTAAGCAGTGGCTGCTTTTGGCTGCTATCTTTAAGAACCCAAGCCCGTCCCCTTCCCTTAGTGAGGTTGGAGACATGATTGGGAATTCCCGACAAAATGTTAAGAAGATGGCGATGATTCTGGAAAAGCAAGGATTTGTTACACTAATCAAAGATGTCTCCGATGCAAGAATGGTTAGAATCTCACTAACGCCCAAATGTATAGCTTACTTTGCGAAGAGAGTTGATAAGGAATCACAGTTTATGGAGAAGCTTTATAACGGCTTTGAGGGAGATTTAACGAATGGATTATATAACGGATTAATAAAACTATTTGATAATATTATAGTAATGGAGGGTGAATATGAAACGAAAGAAAGGAGTTAAAAAAACAATGTTGCTTATCGTAAGTATTATTGCAATTGTCGTAGTAGGAATCGTTGTGTTTTTCCAAATTCCCTATTCAAAATTAAAAGCGGACTTTAATAAAATAACAACCGAGCAGATTCGACAAACCAAGGTCGTTCAAGATGTTTTTACGTTAGATGATATTAAAGGCTTGCCTGCTCCGGTGCAAAGGTATTTTGAGTACTGTGGGTATATTGGTACTCCAAAAATGTCCCATATGAAGGCCACGTTCAAAAATGTTGATTTTGCCATGTCACCGGATAAACCTAAGATTAAGATTGATTATACCCAACATAACTTTGTTGCTGAACCCGTACGTTTTGCCTATATTGATAGTTCGATGTATGGCATTCCTTTTCAAGGGTTAGATGCTTACGACGGCCACGGTAGTATGAAAGGCGTTCTTGCCAAAACCATTACACTTTTTAATCAAAAAGGGAAAGAAATGGATGTAGCCAGTTTAGTGACCGTACTTTCAGAAAGCTTAGTCGTACCAAACGTCGCTTTACAGGATTATATTGTTTGGGAAGAAATGGATAATACTCATGCAAAAGCAACCATTTCTTATTATGGTATTTCAGCAACGGGTGAATTTACGTTTAATGAAAAAGGCGAAATGTTATCTTTTACAACAAATGACAGAGCAGTTATTTCATCGGATGGAACGATTAAGCAAGTACCCTGGACAGCGATCTTAGGTGATTATCGAGAAACAAAAGGAATAAAGCAACCAACCCTCTTTCAAGCCGTATGGCATTATGATGCTGGAGATCTTGTTTATTTTGATGGCCACATGACCGAGATTGTATATGATAGCAAGCAATAAATTCGTTATCCACTGTAACCATAAATATACCCCTTCCACCTAAGCGCGGGAGGGGCTTTTGCTATTGCATAGGGATCCGGGCTCGGTAGCCTCCTCGTATCGATGAACGTGTCACTCGTCATGGGAAGTCACACCTCATTCCCTGATTCCCTAGGGAAACTTGTCCATTCGTATTGAAGTCATCCGAATATTCTGCTATGGTGATCGTGACATATCTGAAAAGGAGAGAGAATTAATGAAGATTGTTCTAATCGGCGGCGGAAGCTTTGTCTTTGCACCTACGGTGTTGGAGGATGCCCTCGTTAAGCATAAGTTAGCAGATGGGGAGCTTGTACTGGTGGATTTGAATGCGGAGACCGCAGAAGCAATGGCTGCGGCGGGGCGGAGAATCGCGAAGGAAACGGGAGCAGGAATCCAAATCACCTCGACAACCGACCGCAAATCAGTATTGGCAGGAGCGGATTATGTCATCGTTTCCGCCTCCCCTCAGGGTGCAAAGCGCTGGCTGGTGGATTATGAAATTTTGTCGAAGGCCGGCATGGCCGATCAGGCGAGGGAATGCGGTGGGCTTGGCGGAATGTTAAACACCTTTCGTTCCAATGCGATGATGCTGGACATTTGCCGCGACATGGAGGCGCTCTGCCCGAATGCCATCCTGTTGGATGTCACTAACCCGATGCCACGGGTCGTCACATTGATCAACAAATACACCCAGATCAAGGGTTTCGGCTTCTGCAGCATTGCCTACCGCGGAGCAGAAGGCTATGAATTTCTTCCCTACCTGCTCGGCAAAAAAAGGGAAGAGGTAGAGATCGTAACAGCGGGTCTCAATCATTTTGCTTGGCTCGTCTCCATAAAGGAGAAGGAGAGCGGACGGGACTTGATGCCTGACATCCTGGAGAGGGTCCGTGAAGGCGGACGGACGGGAGATTCGGATGACGACCTTAGAGAGCTCAAGGTAATGAAGCGATGGCTGGGCACTTACGGCGCTATAGCTGCCGGAAGCGTAGACCATCACGCTGAATACTTGCCACTGCAGGAGGACATTCACTATACAACCACAGCACCCTACCATGGAACGGAAGTGGAGCGGGTCCACCGGATGGATGAAATTTGCAGAATCGGCTCCGGCACATTGGAATGGGAGAAGCTGTTTAACCATCCTAGCTGGGAGCATCCGGTTGACGTTGCCTTAGCGTTGTCCAGTAAACAGGATATCCGCTTTGATATCCTCAATCTACCTAACACAGGCTGTCTGCCCGGCATTCCAGATGGACGGATCGTGGAGGTTCCGGTTAGAATGCGAAACGGCGAAGTGCAAGGCATACCCGTGAACGGACTGTCCGCCGAGATCCTTGAGCTGTGCCGAACCCTTTCTGACGTCCATGAGCTGGTTACGGAAGCAGGCGTTAAAGGAGATATCCTGCTAGCGGAGAGGGCGGTAGAGCTGGACCCTGCCATCTCGAACAAGGAGAAAGCGATCCTCGTGCTGCACGAAATGCTCCAGGCCCATAAGGACCTGCTGCCCCAATTCCAATAAACAGATAAAGCAGGCAGCTACGTGGACTTTTATCCAAGTTAGCTGCCTGCTTATTATTATTAAGGGGGAGATCAGTGTAATGTGCAATTTTCTTTATTTTGGGACCACAAAACAGCTGCCCGAAAAAACGATACAAAATTATCAGGAAGAGTTTGAAATTGCTATAACCTCCAGTAATCAATATTTGAACTTAGATACACAAGAGATTCAATATTACTTGATTCATCGCCAATGTTCATGTGAGTTTGTTGGTACTAATGCTGCTAATCGGCTAGAAATTCTAGCTTTATTTCAGGAATTACCAAAGCCACTGCAAGTATTATTATTATTGGATGATGGAGCGCATAAAGATTTTGATGCTTATGTAGGGAACATTTTTAAGGGTTTTAGAAAAACAGAAAAAATGAGCTTTGATGATTTCCAGAGCGTTTATCCACA
>JACMJI010000334.1 GCA_014380705.1 Gorillibacterium sp.
TCTTCGGTACAAGAACATGAGCAGCTTCCGGGTCAAGATCCAAGCTGTAATTGAGTTCCCCCTCAAATCGCTGCTGCTGTAGATCGAGATAGGCTTTCGTATAAGCGATCTCTTCGGATAAGGGGACAACGGATTGGCTTGTGTTCATGCTGTACCGCATCATTTTACCAAGAGAAGCGATCAGGGAATAGACCTTGCGATCATTATGGTGTAAGGCAACCGTACCAATAGACTGCAGCACATTATTAAGGAAGTGGGGATTGATTTGTGCTTGGAGCGCTTTAAGCTCATTCGTCTTGTTTGCGATCTGCAGGCGATATTCCCGAAGAATTAGGTTATTGATTGTCTGCATCATTGTACGGAAACGGCGCCCCAGCATGGCTAGCTCATCATTCCCCTTGATATCAATGTCTACGTTGAGGTGCCCTTCTTGAATGCGGTTCATGTAGCCGGCCAATTGGCGAATCGGATTCGTGAAATGCAGGGATATCCCAATCATAAACGTAATGGCAATAACCAGACAGACGCTGAATACGGCGGTGTTAATGCGGGTAAGCTGTCGCGCGCTCCGGTATAGCTGATCATATGAAATTCGCTTCACTAGTGTCCAATCAGCGGGTGCACCCTCCAGCTTCTCATAGAGAATGAGACCTGAGAAGTCCTTTTGACGCCAGTTAAAATGACCGTTTGTTTGCTGATGCTGGGCAAGCTCAGCTACCCAATCGGAATCAAGGGTTTGGCCGATATCCTCACTGTTTGGAGCGTAAACCAGCCTTCCCTGCCCATCAAGGAGGAAGACCTCTTCTTTTTCCGGTGTGTAGAGCTGTGCACATAAGGATGCGATAAAGCCAGGGTTGACATCAAGAGCCAGGGTGCCGAGCCTGCGTTTAGTTAGATCATTGTAAATTGTGCGGTAAAGGGTAAAGACCTTTTCTGCGGGTATAGGAACGTTGTAACGAAGGCCATAGGAATGCATGAGATGGGGGGGTTCTATATACAACTCTTGATCTTTATTTGGAAAGGTAAAGGTGGTTTGGGGATCCTTGGTTAATGTGAAATTCTTATCTTGAAGGGCAAAGCCCTGCTGACGATTCTCCATGTACAGGTAGACTTGGCGGATTTCGAAGACCGAGTAACTGATCGAGTAAAGGGCCCGGTTCACCTCATTACGGGCTGCCCACCAGGAATAAGCATTCTCCGAAAGGTTCTCCGACTCATCCAAGACCATGAACAAATCTTGATCGTTATATACTGCGAGTGACGCTTTCTTTAGGTTGCTTAAATAGTTCTCGATATTTGTCTTGCCTTGGAATAACAGAACGCTGTTGGTTTCCTCCGCCTCGTTGTAGACGTTATTGCGAATGAATAGATAGGACATCACAATGGATATCGTGATCGGAATGAGCATCGCGATGAGTAGAAAGAAGATTAATTTGTTCCGAATACTTGTTTTAAACATGGAATGGGCTCCTTCTTCATCATCAAAGTCACCGCTTTTATGGCAGCATGCACATCCATCGTAACATAGAAAAGGGTCAGGTCAATATATTCCACCCTAAGAGTCAAGAGATTAGGTTTCACGAAAAGAAGGCATTTTATATACTTGGGGTACATTAAAAATTCTGTTAAGAGGGGGGATACCGATGAGCCGAAAAAGATGGAACGCTTGGCTGCATCAATGGGTTTTTGTCGGTCCGGCGTTGTTCTTCTTTGCCTTAATTGTTGCGATTCCATTCCTCATGTCCTTTTATTATTCGTTTACGAACTGGGATGGTATTGCTACACACGTACCGAAATGGGTGGGATTCAGCAACTTTAAAACTATTTTTACCGATGATCCGGACTTCCGTAATTCCTTCTGGTTTACCGTCCGATTTTCACTAGCAGAGATTGTCTTCACCAATCTTCTGGGGTTTCTATTGGCATTGCTTCTTACACAAGCACTTAAAAGCCGAAATATGCTCCGAACTATCTTCTTCATGCCAAACGTCATTGGTGGTTTGCTTCTTGGCTTTATCTGGCAGTTTATTTTTGTCAAAGGCTTTGCAACACTCGGTGAATTAACCGGCATTGGCTTTTTCGAGCTTCCCTGGCTTGGGGATGCCCCGACTGCTTTTTGGGGTATCGTTATTGTTAGCGTCTGGCAGGGCTCCGGCTACCTCATGGTCATCTACATTGCTGGTTTAAGCAATGTTCCGAAAGAAATAATGGAAGCTGCTAAGATCGATGGGGCCAGTAAGCTGCAAACGCTTCGTTCCATCACACTTCCACTGATCATGCCCTCGCTTACGGTGTGCCTATTCCTGACCATTTCCTGGGCATTCAAAATGTTTGATCTGAACCTGTCGCTGACCAAAGGCGGTCCCTTTGGCTCAACGGAATCGGTAGCTCTCAACATTTATCAAGAGGCGTTTCGCAACAACCGCTTCGGTCTTGGAACAGCGAAAGCCATCATATTCTTTATCATCGTCGGGCTCATATCCTTCTTTCAAGTCTCGATAACAAAGAAGAAGGAGGTAGAGGCATAATGAATCGAAGTCGTCGTACAGGCCGCTTAATCATTCTTGAGATATTCGCTTTGCTGCTCGGCATCCTGTTTCTGGTTCCCTTTTATTTCGTCATTAGCAATTCACTAAAGCCAATTGGGGATTTGCTGGCTAACACGGCTAACCTTCCAAAGTCATTATTCTTTGGTAATTACGAGCGAGTGTGGGACATCATGAAGTTCCCTTCAGCCTTTATTAATTCCCTGTTTATAACGATTATTAGTAATATTGGTTTGGTAGTCCTTAGCTCTATGGCTGCTTATCGCATGGTTCGTACGCCTACAAAGCTGAATAATATTTTATTCATCTGCTTGGTTACGGCGATGGTTGTCCCGTTTCAATCAATCATGCTACCACTGATTAAAGTGGCTGATATCGCTGGTCTGATCAATAGCCGCTTCGGACTTGCGATTTGTTATTTTGGCTTTGGTGTTTCCTTAAACGTGTTCCTCTTTCATGGGTTTATCAAAGCGATCCCATTAGAGATTGAAGAATCCGCGGTTGTGGATGGAACTTCAGCCTATGGACTGTTCTGGCGGATCGTATTTCCACTGCTTCGGCCCATGACCATCACTATTATTTTGCTCAACAGCTTATGGATCTGGAACGACTTTCTCCTCCCCTCGCTTATTCTGAGCAGACCGGAGCTGCGGACAATACCACTTGCCACTTATTCTTTTTTCGGGCAATATACGAAACAATGGGATCTTGCTCTAGCTGGTCTCGTACTAGGAGTCCTGCCCATCATTGTTTTCTTCCTTGCTTTGCAGAAGCATATCATCGAAGGAATCACGGCAGGTGCGGTCAAAGGGTAAGGGTCAATATATTACACCAAATCGTTCAATTCTATCGGTGTTAGGATAAAATTCTATAAATTACAATGTAAGCGTACAACAAGTTGTTTTATAAAAAGGGAGGCAATTATTACATGAAAAAAGCGACGATTATCGCCACAACGCTTGTGATGTCATTATCCTTACTCGCCGGATGTGGATCCAAAGACACGACAAAGGAAAGTGCATCACCAGGAGCTGCTGCCACGACTACAGCAACAAAAGCCCCTGCGAAAGATGTTACAATCAAGATGTTCCAATTTAAAGTAGAAATCGCAGAACCGCTCGCCAAGCTGATTGCTGAATATGAAAAAGAAACCCCAGGCGTTAAGATTCAATTGGAAACGGTCGGTGGCGGTGCGGATTACGGCGCTGCTTTGAAAGCGAAATTTAACTCCGGAGACAAACCAGATATTTTCAACAATGGCGGCTTCTCAGACTTAGAATTGTGGCAAGATAACCTCGAGGATCTATCAGCTGAGCCGTGGGTAAAGGATTTGGCCAAAGGTTCAGACGAACCGATGACTGGCAAGGATGGCAAGCTGTATGGCATGCCGCTTAACCTTGAAGGCTATGGCTTCCTATACAATAAAGATCTCTTTACTAAAGCCGGAATCACATCTACTCCAAAAACGTTGACAGAGCTCGAAGACGCCGCCAAGAAGCTTCAAGCATCCGGTGTAACTCCCTTTGTGAATGGGTATGGAGAGTGGTGGGTACTGGGTAATCACTTTGTAAACTTACCATTCGCTAACCAAGCCGATCCAAATGCATTTATTGATGGGTTGAATAAAGGGACAGAGAAGTTCGCTGGCAACGCACAATTTGATAACTGGGTTAAGCTGTTTGACCTGACTTTGAAATATGGCAACAAAAACCCACTGCAAACCGATTATAAGACGCAAGTAACCGATTTTGCGACTGGCAAAGCGGCCATGACCCAACAAGGCAACTGGACACAGCTTGAGATTAGCCAAACAAACCCGGATCTTAAGGTTGGCTTCCTCCCAATGCCCATCACCGACGATGCCGCAATTAGCGATAAATTGTTTGTTGGTGTTCCGAATAACTGGGTAGTTAATAAGAACTCTGCTGTGAAAGCAGAAGCGAAGGCGTTCTTGAACTGGCTAGTTACTTCCGAAACCGGTAAACACTATATCACAGATGAATTCAAATTCATTCCTGCCTTTACAACGATTCAAGCAGGCGAAGGCGTTCTAGGACCTCTGGCTGACGATATTATGGCGTACAGCAAAGAAGGCAAGCTGCTAAGCTGGAACTGGTTTAAGTTCCCAAGCGGTGAAGCTTCCAGTAAAAAGTTCGGCGATGCCATGCAAAGCTATGTTGCCGGACGCTCCGACAAAGCCCAACTCTTAAATAGCTTCCAAGAGACATGGGACAAATTGAAGAAATAAGAGCTTGGCTAGAGAGATAAAGCTTCCCCCTTTGCATTCACTGCAAAGGGGGAAGCTTTTTAACTTTTTGCCCCGCGGCGGCCTCCTACGAGATGAGTTGGAAGAATCCATCTCGTTTATTCCTGCTCAGCCCTTAATTTCTCCAAAAGCGGCGCATACTCCGGATTCAGATCAGGATAATTAAGATTCATGTCCTGTAGCGTAGTAAGCGCGATTTGTAGAACAACGTAATCCCGGTACCAGCGTTCATCACCCGGAACAATATACCATGGCGCTTCATTACTTGAGCATTTCTCGAGTGCCTCTTCATAATATTTCATATATGTATCCCAGTATTCGCGCTCACCGAGATCACCTGGATCAAATTTCCAGTGTTTATGCTGCTTTTCTAAGCGTTCGATCAGTTTCTCCAGCTGAAATTCCTTGGAGATATGGATGAAGATTTTGACAACCTTTACGCTGTTGTCGGATAGCAGCTTCTCAAAATGTTTAATATGACGAAAATTTCGCTTCGCTTGCTTGTCCGAGGTAACTCCGTGGACACGGGTGATCAATACATCCTCATAATAAGAGCGATTAAACGTTGCGATCTCGCCACGGGCAGGGACAATCTTATGCGCTCGCCAGAGAAAGTCATGGCTGAGTTCCTCAGTAGTCGGAGCTTTAAAGCTGTGAGCGCGTAAACCCTGCTGATTCATCCCGCTAAATACATGTTTAATGACACCATCCTTGCCGCTGCAATCCATCCCCTGAAAAATAAAGAGAACACTTTGCTTTTTACTGGCAAACAGCTTGTCTTGCTCATGAACGAGTTTTTCCCTTAAGTCCGTAACTGCCTCTGCAGCATCTGCACGGTCCTGAAAATTCCCGGTATCTCTTGGATCGAACACTTTAAAATCAACTTTTTTTCCGGGGGTAAGTCGATACTTCTTCAACATGCACACCGCTCCTCTCACTTCTGGTTCTTCATCTATTACCCATAGCAGCGTTCAATGATACTTAAATCTTGGTGCGACCCTATGATTTAGTTATACTACTTCTTCCGAGCTTACTCAATCACTAGCTTCACGACACTCGTTGACCGGGGTTGATAGGTTAACCGCTGACGAATTCAATTCGGGCACATCTGCTGTAAAAGAAGCCGCCGGTTCCGGTACGCCACTTGCAAAGTTCTGACACCCAGTCAATAATAGGCATAATAGTAAAATACAATTTGATACAGTTAAAGGGGGGGTTCCAGGATGAATGGAAATGCCGATTCAAGAGCAACCTTACTAATCTCATGCAATGACAAGCCTGGCATTGTGTCCAGAATTTCTACCTTGCTTTATCATCATAAAGCCAACATTGTCACCTCCGATCAGTATACAACAGACCCTGTGAACGGAATGTTCTTCATGCGGATTGAATTCGATATCGCAGGAATCCTAAATCAAGAGCATGAACTGAGAGAAGCCATTGCAAGCCTGGCACAGAAAATTGAATTTCAATGGCAGATGTATTTGGCTAGTGAAATCAAGCGTATGGCTATATTCGTCTCCAAGGAGGATCATGCTCTTCTGGAGCTGCTCTGGCAATGGCGTTCAGGTGACCTCCGTGTAGAGATTCCCTTGATCATTAGCAACCATGAGGAATCCCGTGTGTTGGCTGAGCAGATGGGTATTCCATTTGTTTACATACCCGTAGACCGCAACAACAAGCTGCAAGCCGAAACCGAGCAACTGCGCGTGCTGGAAGAGAATGCTGTGGACTTCGTTGTGCTCGCCAGATATATGCAAATATTAACTCCTCTGTTTGTCGAGCGTTATCGGAACCGAATTATAAATATCCACCACTCTTTTCTTCCCGCCTTTATTGGTGCTAAGCCATATGAACGCGCCTATGAACGGGGGGTAAAAATAATCGGGGCTACCGCACACTACGTTAATGAGCAGTTGGATGAGGGGCCAATTATTGAGCAGGATATTCACCGGGTTACTCACAATGAAAGTGCTGTGGATTTGAAGAAGATGGGTCGCTATGTGGAGCGGACCGTACTTGCTCGTGCAGTTAAGTGGCATATCGAGGACCGGATTATTATTCATGGAAATAAAACAATCGTCTTTATTTGAGGATAACATGGGCTAAACTCATCACAATTCAGGAAGGAAGGGTGTAGGGTCACATGAAAACATGCGCGATTGTGTACAATGGGAGTCTAAATAGTGAGAAGTTTCTCTATCAGGTTAGATGGCTGGAGCGAGTGGCTAGTGAGCTTTCCTACAAGGTAACCGTGATCGGGAACCATGAGTTGATCCCTATGGTGGAAGGGGGACAGACGACACTCAAAGGAAAATATGCTGGATATGAGCCTGATTTTTTCTTTTTTTGGGATAAGGATATTAGACTTGCCCGACATTTGGAGAAAATGGGGTTCAAACTGTACAACAACGCTCGCAGCATCGAGATCTGCGATGACAAATCATTAACTTTTGAGGTGTTGGCCAACCACGGCTTGAGACTGCCTAAAACGATCACAGCTCCGATGGTTTTTGAGAATTGTGAACTAGAGGACCAAGCAAGTTATGAGTTTATCATGGATGAGATCGGTTTCCCGATGGTGGTCAAGGAGGCCTTTGGTTCCTTTGGCGAACAGGTTTACCTTGTTAAGAACCCGGAGGAATTCCGACAGATCGTCCGCAAGCTGCAGCATCGTCCCCATGTTTACCAAGAGTTGATCTCTTCCAGCTACGGGCGGGATATTCGGATTAATGTCATTGGAGATCATGTCGCCGCCAGCATGCTTCGCAAGTCTGAGACGGATTTTCGAGCGAATGTATCGGCTGGAGGGAAAATGTATCCTTATCGGCCGACCGAAGAAGAGAAAAAGCTCGCGGTCACCTGTGCGCAGCTTGTCGGAGCTGACTTTGCCGGGGTGGATCTGCTGTTTGGCCCGGATGGAGAGCCCTATGTTTGTGAAGTGAATTCAAATGCTCACTTCAAAAATATTTTTGAATGCACGGGAATTGACCTTGCCGTGATGATGGTGGACTACATTCGCACCAAGCACGATGCCTTATGGCGGATTAAAAACAACATGATCCATAAAGGTGAAGCAGGTCAAGGGAGGTAAAAAATGCTTAAGGGATGGCTGATCTATAACCAACCGGATGCTAAGCGCAACGAAGCTTTTATCGACTGGTTCTTAAGTGAAGCAGTGGCAGCAGGAGTAGAGCTTGAGTTTGTGTTGAAAGAAGATTTAATGTTTGGGGTAAAACATAACCTTCTTTATATAGAGAAATCGAGTCAACCGTGTGCGCTTCCCGATTTCTGTGTGATGAGGAATATGGATGATCTGCTCAGCGCTCATCTGGAAGCCCTTGGGGTGAAGGTCTACAATGACTCTAACGTATCAAGCATTGCGAATGATAAAGCTCGGGCCTATCAATACCTCGCCAAGCATAATATTCCGATGCCGGATACGATTTTTGTGCATGCTCATGATTATAACGAGAAGAATTTTACAAAGATGGCTTTTCCACTCGTGTTAAAGGCTGTAAACGGCAGAGGCGGCACTGAAGTATTTTGCATACAATCGTTAGAGGAATTAACAGCCGCAATCCATTCTCCCGTAGAGCGGGGGCCTGCTTCTTATGTCGTTCAGGAGCTGGTTCAGCCGGGAAAAGATCTACGAGTCTTTATCGTTGGTCAGCAGATTGTCGCCGCGATACTGCGGGAATCCGATCGTGATTTTCGAGCTAACTTTTCGCTTGGCGGTCGTTCCTCCCTCTATTCACTGAATGAGGAAGAGACGGCTCTCGTACGGCGGATCATGGGTCTGTTTGAGCTTGGAATGGTGGGGATTGATTTTGTTTTTGGTCACGATGGCAGCTTGCTTTTTAATGAAATTGAGGATGTTGTGGGTAGTCGAACGCTTTCCCTGAATTCTGACTTTAATATTGTAAAAATGTACATAGAGCATATCGTAGCCACCTGTAAGTAGTTCAGGAATAGAGAAGCAGGATCGGCTAAAAAAAATAAACCCAAAACGTGGTAATAAGCGTATAATTTACATAGTACATAGGATCGAAAACGAGCTCATGTTCTACAGATCAAATCATGAATATGAATTAGGAGAGAATTGAGATGCTTCAGGTAGCAGGATTGACGAAGGTATATGATAAGACGCTAGCCGTAAGTGGTGTCAGCTTCAATGTAATGGACGGGGAACTTGCGGTGCTCTTGGGACCAAATGGAGCAGGCAAAAGCACGACAATCAAATGTATTATCGGTCTGCTCAAGCATGAGGGTGAAGTATGGGTACATAACCATTCGAACAAAAGCTTAGAGGCTAAACGTCTGTTTGGCTATGTGCCAGAAACACCGGCACTCTATGATATGCTCACCGTGCAGGAGCATCTGCAATTCATCGCACACGCCTATGCACTCAAGAATTGGGAGCCCCTTGCAGAGCAATTGCTGGAAAGGCTTGATCTGACTGACAAGAAGGATAAGCTGGGCAAAGAATTGTCTAAGGGTATGCAGCAAAAGGTCAGTATCTGTTGTGCGCTTCTCCCTGAGCCTAAGGTATTGTTTTTCGATGAACCGATGATTGGTCTTGATCCCAAGGCTATTAAAGAGTTAAAGGCTATATTGCTAGAGTTGAAGCTGAAAGGAACATGTTTGTTGATTAGTACCCACATCATTGATAGTTTGGAGGGGTTATGGGACCGGGCTTTGATCATGAAGGAAGGGCATATTCTGGTATCCAGTACGAAGCAGGAAATGGAGGAAAGTGGAGAGAGCTTGGAGGAAACCTTTTTCCGCCTGACGGAGGGTGCGCAGGTATGAAGCCACTGCTCTATGTGATCCGCCGGACAATAATCAATGCCTTAAAGGAGCTTCGCCGTAAGCCAGCAATCATGGCACTTTATATTGTTCTTGCTATTATTTTTCTGTTGTTCATATTCTCTTCCGCTTTAACGAATACAGAGAGAGTTCGAGTTGGTTCGACAGAAGTCTACGGCTTAATCCTAACCAGCATCCTGATGTTAATCTTTTACTCCAGCATAAATCGAAGTATAAAGTCAGGCAGCAGCTTTTTTCGCATGGCTGATGTTAATTTGGCTTTTACCGCTCCGTTATCACCTAAGAAGGTGCTTTTATATGGTTTTTTAAAGCAGATAGGAGTGACCTTGTTCTATGTCTTCTTTTTGGTATGGCAAATTCCCAATCTGCGTAATCTTTATTCGATTGATGGAAGAGGAGTGTTCATTCTTCTCGGAGGGTATTTTTTCCTGATGTTCCTGCTTCAGGTTATCGGGCTGCTGATCTATTCGTGGACTTCTCGAGCGGGGCAATATCGTAAGCTAGCGGAGCGAATCTGTAATGGACTTCTGCTGATCTTCGGGTTGATCATACTCGCTAAGCTAGTGGAACTGCAAGATCTGTTAGCAGCGTCCAAGGCTATCTTCAATTCGCATAGTTTTGAGTTAATTCCACTTATTGGTTGGTTTAAGGTCGTACTTATGGCTCCGGTTATAGGAATCTCTAGTAACTTTTATCTTTGCGTGGCTCTCATTATTGGGTTTACAGCTGTTGTTTGCCTCGTCTTTTATACCCAAAAAACTGATTATTACGAGGATGTTCTTGCCAATACAGAGCATAAGGAAACATTGTATGCAGCTAAAAGGGCAGGTAAACGTCCTTCAATAGCATCTATGAATGGAATCAAAACGCGTAAGGTTAAGCAGTCGTACGGGGGTAAGGGCGCTTCTGCCATCTTTTATCGGCATCTTTTAGAATATAAGAAAAGTGGATTTTTTCTGCTGAGCCGCTCGACCCTTATTCTAGCCATAGGTGGCTTTGCTGCCCAATATTTTTTGCAGGAGAAAGGGCTAACCATTTTATTGCTGTTATCGATTTACTATCTATTCATTATGCTGTTTCAGGGGAAATGGCTGCAAGAGATGGAAAGACCGTTTATCTACATGATTCCTGCTTCTTCTTCAGCAAAGCTGTTCTATGCAACGCTGGCGGAATTAATCAAAAACTTCGTTGATGGCTTGGTGCTGTTTGTTGTGGCTGGGGCTTTCTTACATAGTCATCCTGTAGTCATCCTGCTTTGTGCGATTGGATTTACGACCTACGGGTTATTCTTTACCTACTCTGATGTGCTGTTAAGGCGTTTGTTGGGTCCGATCCATGGTAAAGTGCTGAAGGGAATTATCAGTATGCTCATGATTCTTTTCATGCTTGCTCCAGGAATTATCGTTGCGATGGTTCTACGCTTCGTTGTCTTCGATGGAGGAACGGGTCTGATGGCTGAAAGCATGTTCTGTCTAGTGATAATCGGCTATAACATGATTCTGGTATCCGGAATATTTGCTTGGGCCAAAGGGATATTTGACCGGGTTGAACTGAAGTAAGGGTTAAATCTTTGGGGACTTTTGCCGATTTTCTCATACTCCGATAGCGAATTATACATTATGTTTTTTCTCATTATATAGAAAAACACCCTATAGGATAGACTTTTTTACTACATCAGAATGTATAAAAAA
>JACMJI010000335.1 GCA_014380705.1 Gorillibacterium sp.
AAGCGAATGCACAGGACGAGGCAGCGCAATAATTTGGAGCTCGGGAGGGGAATTAATCGTCCGAATGCTCTTCAGCATACCGAATAAATCACCAGAGACAAGCTCGATCCGATGCTGTCCATATATTCCGCGATCTATATTCATGATCGAATAACGATAGTCTATAGTCCGGCTTAAACCTGGAAACACCAAGCGAGTGCAGCGATAGACGTCCCGACCTTGATTGTCTGACCAAACATCCCGAATGGTAAGCCAAGGAACAGGAAGAAGAACGCCCGTCTGCTTAACAGCAACGTGCACCTCTACCCCTTCTCCAGCGATTGTCTGATGAGTAGAAACAAGTACATCCGCTTTCATTTTCCGCAATGTCAGGACATGTTGGAGACTTGCATAGCTGAGCAGCAGCCCTAAACTGCCAACAAGAAACCAGGGGTTAAAGCCTCCCCACATGAGTCCACTGGCAAGAGACACCCCCCACAAAAGAAAAAACAGCACAAACAAGCTATATCGTCGCATCATCCTCCGCCCCCTATGATCCAGATGCCCGACATGCACCGGGGACGGGAACGCGTTCCGCTGTTTCTCTTGCAACGTCATCGGTCGAACGCCCCCGCATAAGCGCATCCGCCTTCAAAAGCAGACGATGGGCATAAACGGGGGTGACTAAGCTTTTTATATCATCCGGCACACAATACCCTCTGCCATTCATCAGGGCTCTCGCTTGTGCAGCTTTCATGAGTGCAACGGAGGCACGTGGACTGGCCCCGAGGATGAGCTCGCGGTTGATCCGTGTATCCGCAGAGAGCCGTACAATGTAGTCCTTCAGACTGTCATCCAGGTGAACGGTACGTACTTGGTTTTGCAGACTTTGGAGTTCCTCTTTAAAAATGACCGGTTTAATTCTGTCCAGAGGGTCATATTGTCCATGCTTGCTTAGCATATTAGCCTCGTCTGTAAGAGTTGGGTAACCCATGCGAATTCTTAGGAGAAAACGATCGAGCAGAGCCTCCGGGAGTGAATACGTTCCCTCGTATTCCACTGGATTCTGCGTAGCAAGAAGCAGGAATGGCTCCGGCAGCGCGTACGTTATGCCATCAATCGTTATCTTATTTTCCTCCATTGCCTCAAGCAGTGCCGCTTGGGTTTTGGGGGGTGTCCGATTGAGCTCATCCGCAAGCACCACATTGGCAAATAACGGCCCCTCTCGAAACTGAAACGTCTGAAGCTGCGGATGATAAATCGTTACTCCCGTCACATCAGAGGGCAATAAATCAGGCGTGAATTGGATCCGATTAAAGCTGCAGTCCAGTGTTTTGGCTAGTGCCTTGACGAGAACGGTTTTACCCGTTCCCGGTACATCCTCAATCAAGACATGTCCACCTGACAGAACAGCTAGAACACAAAGCTCAATAGACTCACGTTTGCCAACGATCATCTTTTCTACATTTTGGATAACTCTTTCAATAATAGATTCAGGCTGGTCCCATAACAGGGAATGAGATAAATTCGACATAGCGGAAGCCTCCCGGCAGTTGATAGCTTCCATTTTTCCCATAAACCTAGCATTTTACACGTCAGCAGGAGAAAGAATAGGAGAAAGCAGACTCGTCTTGGGGTGACATTCAATCTCAACGACCCCGCTGCTCCCCGCGACAGAATAACGGGTAACCCGCCCACCCAAAAGCTCCACCGCCGTTCGGAGGGAGACATGAATACCCTCTGATTGAGCCAGCATGCGTACTAGAGGGCGTTTTTCCAGCACTTTTCCCGGAGCTGTAATCTGGATGGTGTGGCTGGGGTAATCAAAACTCACCCGATTCAGCCCCAAACAGATCTCAACCCTTTGTTCAAGCTTATCCGGCTTTACCAACGCGTGAAGTTGCGCAGCTAACCCCTCTACGGGAACCATAAATCGCCCCGAAACAATCGAATATTGACCCTCATGAAGCTCCCACGGCTTGCCGTTGACGATTACCTGTAGCGTTTTTGGTGCTGCTGACTTTTTCACATTAACGCTTGCCTTATTCCGGCTCTCCCCTGCTGACCCTATCTCAATTGGTTCTATCCCTTGCTCTGATTTCGCTTGAGTTGTTGCATTATATCCTTGCTCTGACCTCGCTTGATTTGTTAGGCTTTTCAGTTTTATATCCGCCAATTTTATTTGCTTAATCTCGCCTAGCTTCTGCCCAGCCTTGCCCAGTAAACGGCTAAAATCCGAATAAGACAAAGCACGCTTCCACTTTATTTTGCCGACTGGAAATTGCACCACAGGACGATCCTCCTGCATAGCGGAAAATTCGTAGCCCTGTGCTTGAAAATACTCGATAATTCGCGGCAAAGCCTTAACCGTCTGTTCATGGCCACCGCCATCATGCAGAAGTACTACCATCTGATTCTTCAGCGGAGCATTCGTTACCGCAGCGATAATTTCACTTGCTGGAACATTCCGTCTTGTCGCGTCTTTACTGTCAACATTCCAGTCAATAACCTTGTAGCCGGCAGCGTCCAGCAAGTAATAATAGAACGCATCAAAGTTCGTATAAGACCCACCTGGTGCTCGCAAAAGAGTACTGCCAGATCCCGTGATCTTACGTAAAATACTGTCTGTTTTCTCGATCTGGTTCCAAAAAGCATCAAATGAGCTGTAAAGCTCTTTATAAACATGATTATACGTATGATTGCCGAGCGCATGCCCTTCCTCGACCACTCGTTTCACCGTATCAGACCGAGACTCCATTTGTTCACCCAACATGAAAAAGGTAGCCTTTACCTTCTGCTTCTTGAGAATATCCAGTACCTGTGGGGTCAGCTTGCTCGGACCATCATCAAAGGTCAAATAAACTGTAGGTTTTGGTGTCTGCTTAGTGGACGAAGCCTGTACGACAATTGAGGTGGACGCTTCTTTTATTCTCTTGCCCGTTTGTAGTAACGCATAGATCCCTTCCAACCTCAGTTGTTCCGCATCGGAAGACGCTGCTGCTGTGAATGTTGCCTTATTAATCGTTGCTTCAGTTATTTCAACACTAGCTGTCGTTGCGTCCGCTTGGAACGCTCTAGTATCAGAGGCTGTTTGTTCCCCAGCAGCAAGTATGGTTCCTGGGTTAAACGCACCCAACAATAGCAAAATGGCGGCCAGCAGGGCCGCCTGATAACGGTGAAAATTATATTTTCTAAACCTTCTGGCAAGCTCTTTCATCTGGATAATCCCCCCGAGTAATGGATCAGCATAAATCATTTAGCTGATCCATTATATGGGGGAGCCAAGCTCAATAGACCCAAGAAATATCCTAAATGGCTACTCTTTCTCTTCCTTGATCTAGTTCATCTAGTTCATCTAGTTCATCTAGTCATCTCATCTAGTTCAAAGTCAGTTCTTAAATATCCCATTATCGTTTTTGCTAATCGGTAGGACCAAGCCAGCCCCAAATGACATCCATCACTTTACTAAGGTTAGAGACACCATTTATATCAATCGCATCCTTGCAAAAGTAATCCGGATGACCACCCACAATATCTACAGTAGCTCGATTGCGTGGCGCCCCAATACATGGTCTGCCCCACCAGGTAACCGGATCGCCAAACCTTCCTGCTTTACCTAGGCATCGGACCTTATTCTGCCAATCGCCCGCAATACCTTGGACTGGCGTTCCGACCAGAATGACACTCTCCACCGGGTAATTACGGTCCATGAGCAGTTTAGCTGTTTTATAGGCGGCGACACCGCCCCCGCTGTGACCGATCAGAATGATTGGGCCGCTTCCAGTAGCATCATAATCCTCGCGGAGTCTTTTAAATGCCCGAAGCCCTCCCTCGTTACGGCGATACCGGACATACATGTCACGGCTAACCTGCATCGCCTGATAGGCAAGAAATCGGAAAAAATCCCGTTTAGCTACACCATCCACTATCCCATAAGGGTAAAGGTCCTGTACATGAATAGGTCCAATTCCTGCAGCACGATAGCGACTCACAATGTCCTCCATTGCGCTTCCAAAATAATTGCCCCTCTGCGACGTCCCGATTCCAGATAGAAAATAGATGGATTTCCCTTCCCTGCGTTTCATCCTCTACCCTCCCTACTGCTTTTTAACAAAGGCCAAAGCTTCCTCTACATGCCCCTTGACACTGACCTTTCTCCATTCTTTAAGCAGCGTCCCCTCCTTGCTAACAAGAAACGTGGAGCGCACGATACCCATATATTCTTTACCATAGTTTTTTTTGAGTGCCCAAACCTCGTATTTTTTCGATACCTCATGCTCCTCATCCGCTAGCAGCAGGAAGGGCAGGCCAAATTTTGCTGCAAATTTAATATGTGCTTTGACCGGATCGGGACTGATCCCCAATATCACTGTATCGAGCTGACCAAACTCCTCCTGCCGATCACGAAAATCACAAGCCTCTTGTGTACAGCCAGGCGTGCTGTCCTTGGGGTAGAAATAAAGAATCACTTGCTTTCCAAGGAAATCCGACAATTGGACCGTTTCCCCATTCACAGCTTGAAGAGCAAAATCCGGTGCGATATCGCCAATGTGTATAGTCATTTTAACCCCCTGATTTATCTGGCCTTTAGGATTAGACACCACCGGAACAACGTCCAGCAGCCTGCCTTATCCTTAACCGTTATGGTAACCGAATAAGTAGCGTTCCCTATGTGAACAATGGAATGTTGTAAGTGCAGACAAAATAATAATACCCTCTACGATGCTGACCCAAACGGAAACGATATTATTCGACACTAATTCGACATATTTCCTATGATCTAATTCTCCTTAGCAAAATAAGACTGGATTCGCCTACTTTGTAACTTTTTCAGAGATTCTCTCGTCTATTACATGGCGTTTACCTTATAAAAGAGAAAATAATATCCCTATTTGTGGAAGCTGCCTCTTGGTTATCTGCTTTTCGTGTTGCGACAGCTAAGTAAATCGACTTATAATAGAATATGTATTTCCAAGCAACATGTAATTATTAATATGCATGACTATTAAACTGGGGTTCAACCCCGATTTTGGAAGGAGTTTTAAGATGCGCAAAGCAGTCAAATGGCTCGCGCTCACCCTGTGCTTTACTCTTGTTATTTCCGTTGGCTACTATGGTATCTCTTTATATACTTCATTAAATGGACTGAATAAAGATGGTGCAATCGGTAATATTTTTAATGGTGGCAAGAATGTCGACAATGTCGGCTATGTTGCTCCAGAGGAAAACTATATACCACCGGAGTGGGAAGGAAAAGAAAGAGTAAACATCCTGTTTCTCGGTGGAGATTCACGCGGCACGGACAAGAATGAGATTCCACGTTCCGACTCTGTTATGATCGCTTCCATTGATCCAGTCACGAAAAAAGCTTCGCTTTTCTCGATTCTCCGGGATACCTACGTGGAGATTCCTGGTTATGGCAATGATCGGATCAACGCAGCGCTTGCCTTAGGCGGCCCCACGCTCGCGATGAAAACGGTTAGTTTATTTACGGGGCTTGATTTGCAATACTATGTTTATACAGATTTCCAAGGCTTTATGGCCCTCGTGGACAGTATTGGTGGAATAGACCTAGACGTCGAAAAGGATATGAACTATCAAGATGCTTGGGACGGTCATGAGTTCGATATCCATCTGAAAAAGGGCTTCCAGCATCTCGATGGCAAAACCGCTTTGCAATATGTTCGATTCCGTCATGATGCCACATCCGATTTTACCCGGACAGAACGGCAACGGAAGTTTTTGACCGTCGTAGCGGCCAAGATGCAGAACACGACAAATCTTATCAAGCTGCCAAAGATAATCAAATCGATTGATCCTTACATCGATACGAATCTGGCATTCAACGATATGATCAAATTAGCTTCACTCGGCTATAAAGTTAAAGCCAATGGCATTTCGAGCCAGCAACTGCCGCCATCTGAGATTGCGAAGGATATATGGGTAGGCGGAGCACAGGTGATTGGTGGTGACGCAGGGCTGGTTCAGCAGTTCATTGCTGAATACTTGGAGAAACAGAACCTACCCTCACCTGAACTATCGCCTAGCGCTTCTCCATCTGCGGCTCCTGATGCTTAATGCTTGATGCTGATCACTTCAAAAACACAACCGTATTTCAAACAAAAAGCCTTCGTTTAAGCCGCTATTGGCTTAGAACGAAGGCTTTTTTACTCTATCAGACTTCCATGCCGCTTGGGCGGCACCACGGATGAATGAAAATGTTGCTTCAGAGTTACGTTTTTTATTTTCAGGACAGAAGTATAAATATTAGGTAAGGATCATCCTAATTCCGCATCGGTAAACGCACGGCACCAAAGGACGCCGATAGGCGTTTATCCTTGTGAGGATGAATGTCAGCAGAAAATAATGAATTAGACTGGATTTCTCCGCAGACTCATTGTCTTCAGCTTTTCCGCATGACAGATCCCAATTATTTTTGCCATAGCTATGTTTAACCAACAAAACTCTTCCTTCAAAATCTGAAATAACTGCTGCTGCTCCGATTAACTTTGCCAAATTAATGCCCCCCATGGATTATTGCCTACTCCAATATAAACCAAATAGTGGAAGTTGCCACTCACCTGTCCGTTACATCATCAAAAAAAGAGATCCTGAAACTGCACGGCAGCCTGGATCTCATCTGAAGTAAAGTTCTCTGTAAATGTAGTCATGGAGGCTATTGTCCCGCTAACTTTTCCTTTTGAAACTCTCGTTACCCATTTGTAGAGCAGCAATGGTTCTGTAACGGAAGTGAGCGACGTTATTTGGTCAAAAAGTCGAGTTTTGATATTCTAACGGAACCATAGGCTCTTATT
>JACMJI010000336.1 GCA_014380705.1 Gorillibacterium sp.
ACCGACGTTTATGAGTGCTCGAGCGAAATCATCAATGTAGGTGTAGGTGTGCGGGAGATCGATGTTGCCCATCGCTTGTGCCGGTTTTCCTCTCAGGAGCTATGCTTGACCCACAACGTTTCCAACGTTTGGAAAATGGGGAATTCACAAGAGATACTTGTAATGCTGGATGACAATTTGTAGCTCCTTTAATCCCTTCCAGATGACTTTCACACCTGGATCGCCATCTCCTTTTCGACCTAAAAATCCACCCAATTTAGCTAAATAAGAGACGGCCTCTTTTATACTGGGAACTGCTGTTGGCAATTCAGAGGTTCGGTTGGCGATACGATATAAGACCTGCCACTCTTGTTTTTCGAATAGGGTTTCACATGGTGCATCGGGAGTTTCCCTAGCCAAATAAGTGATCGACAGAATCTCAATGGCGATGATGGAATACATCAAGATTAACTTTTTTAAGCGTTCCGCCTCCCGCTCTTGAAGCTCTTCGATTTCACAGCCACTTTTTAAAATATAGTGGAATCGTTCGATCTTCCATCTGTGGACGTACCATCTTACCTTTTCCATCGCTTCAGCGACCGTTGTGACAGCCAGATTCGTAATCAAAAACCATTCGATCGGCTCAACGCCTTCGAGGGGATGGATCTCATATGCATGAACGATTGTACATTCGATCTCGCCATCGCCATATGATTGACGAAGGTGCTGAGGTACTTGAATCTTCATTTGGAGATAACGTATTTCTAAGGTAGCCTCCCTTGACTTGAGACTCCTTCGTGTATCTCTCGGTATATCTACTTGGACCTGAGCCGCCGCAGGCTCTTGCTTGATACGATCAAACAAGCGTTGTCCGTCATCCGTTATACGGTTTTGTACGGCTCTGATGACATAGAACTGATTCAGTTCCTGTGCCTTGTAGAGGAATTCAAACAGATCCGCCTCCCGATCTCCCATATGAACCAATCGAATGTTTCGAGGGAAATTATGAGCACTGGCTTCCATGCTTTGCAACCATTTATTACTTTCTTTTTCTTCAATGGGTCTGTTAGTTTTTCTTTTTCCGCGTTGTTCGGGATCCCGGGCCCAGATACTCTGATCCAACAGGCCCAAGGCTATCCCATCTGGTGTTAACGCCAAGTTGGAATGCACAAACAAGCCGAGTGTATTCTTATGCGTTCCATCGCCCAAATCTTTTGTTTTTTTATGACTGGTGTAATTGCACTCCGTAGTATCTTGAACACTTAAAATAATCGTTTCCTCACTAGCTTGAATGCGGCTTAACGTATCTTTCCGATACGAAGTCATCACCACTTCTTCCGTCAGCTTGGGATTATTTAAAAGTCGGTAGATAGCCTTCGCTTCAGCTGCATCTGCACTTGCCGCTGCAATAGATTCATTCGGTTTCTTCGATAAGGTAGTCATCGTTCGGATAAAACGGTTGATGGTTCTTCCACAGTTGATCGCCATCGATTTATAGGCTTCAAATCTTTCTTCCGGTATTTCTTTTATGCCTGTAAGAC
The DNA here is from genome assembly GCA_014380705.1 of Gorillibacterium sp. The sequence goes on from JACMJI010000336.1 coordinate 1,521, forward strand.
TTATCATCGCAATGTCCACCTTCGTATGGATAGAGTTTTGATATCAGCATAACATCTTGGCTGAGCCTTGTCCAGCAACAGTTTTTTTGAGAATTAAACGAATAAACACCTATTTAATTGGATGCATTGTGGGTCAAGCATAGATGTTAATGAGGCTCATTTGGATCGCTGTCTGATTTATTCAAATGAAGTTGAGCATATTGGTTTTACCGGCCCGGGTACAATTGATGGGCAAGGCCATCTATTCGGTAAGAATTCAACACCGAGACCCATAATGATGAGATTCCTTAATTGCAGACATATCAAGCTTTCGGGATTGAAGTTGAGGAGACCTGCAGCCTGGTCTACTGCATTCATTCTATGCGATACTGTATATGCAGATGGTTTGGACATCGAGAGCAGAGCTAATGATAATGGAGATGGTTTGGATTTTGACAGCTGCCAGAATGTCTTTGTAGCTAACTGCAAGTTTGATACAAGTGATGATTCCATCTGCCTACAAAATTCGGAGAAAGATCATGCTTGCCGAAATATAACGATCACAAATTGCATCATGACCAGCAAATGGGCTGCTGTTCGGATCGGGCTGCTTTCCAGTGGTAATTTTGAAGATATCACGATATCCAATTGTATTTTCCATGACATCACCTGCAGCGGTTTCAAAATACAGTCTACAGAAGGCGGGCAAATTCGTAACATGTTATTCCAGAACATCGTCATGCGGAACGTCACCAGACCCATTTTCTTGACGCTGAACCATTTTCATATTGGTAAAGACGCTCCTTCTGATCCTGTGCGAACAGGTGGGATAAGCAATCTCAGCTTTGATCATATTAGGGCTACTAATGATTCCAGTACTGATTTTGATCCTGCTTCAGGTATAGTGATTATGGGAACGCCTGGTTTTAAAATTAAAGATATTCAAATCAATAACTATAGCTTTACGGCCACTGGAGGCGGTAATAAGGTACAGGGTAGCAACAGAAATGTTACGGAGCTAATCGACGAGCGGCCTGAATTTTTTGTTTTCAACGAGCTTCCCTCTTACGGAATATATGCGCGTCATGTTGATGGATTAAGCATGCATAACCTCAAGCTTGATTTTTTGGAAAAGGATGACAGGCCAGCCATTGTATTGGACGATGTGGAGAATGCAGAGTTATCCATAATTAGATCAACTGTTTCAAATGAGGCTGAGGCTATGATTAGGCTATATGAGACGCGAGATATTCATATCCATAATTGTCGGTCTCTGAATGGGAAGGGTAATCTGTGTTATATTTGAACGACTGAAACCGACGCTTCCAATTTTATTGTAGACTTATACTTGACTAAAACCTACTTATTGTATACATTATATTAAATTGCAATTAACAAGAAAAGCTTTGACCGAGGACTAGGAG
>JACMJI010000337.1 GCA_014380705.1 Gorillibacterium sp.
CGATTACATAAATAATCGTCATGGATGTCCCGCTACCCAAGCCAGTTCCTGTTGCTAAATACATGCTGTCCCCCCCTTTCCATAGAATATAAGCGGTTAAAACCCGCTCTTGTTATCCTTCATTCCATATTGCTCAAAAAATTCATCCCGGTAATCGCCCAATCGATCATCAACGATGGCTTGCCGCACATTCTTCATCAAATGGAGCAAGAAGTGCAAGTTGTGATAAGAGGTAAGTCGAATCCCGAAGGTTTCATCCGCTTTAATCAGATGGCGGATGTAGGCTCGTGAATAGTTGCGGCATGTGTAGCAACTACACTCTGGATCGAGTGGACCAAAATCCTCTGTGTATTTGGCGTTCTTGATCACAAGCCGGCCACTGCTCGTCATGACCGTTCCATTACGTGCAATTCGAGTGGGAAGCACACAATCGAACATATCAATTCCACGTATGGAGCCCTCAATCAGAGCATCTGGAGAACCAACGCCCATCAAATAGCGTGGTTTATTGGCAGGTAATAGAGGTACCGTATAGTCCAAAACATTATACATTAAGTGCTTCGGTTCACCAACACTTAGTCCACCAATAGCATACCCCGGGAAATCTAGGGAAGTCAAATCCTTTGCGCTCTGGATACGTAGATCCTCATACATGCCCCCTTGAACAATGGCAAATAGAGATTGATCCTCCGGTCTAGCATGACTTTCCAAACACCGCTCCGCCCAGCGCGAGGTGCGTTCAAGTGATTTTCTGGCGTACTCATGCTCCGCTGGATAGGGAGGGCATTCATCGAATGCCATCATAATATCTGAGCCAAGCGCATTCTGGATTTCCATAGCCTTCTCCGGAGAGAGAAATAGAGAATCCCCGTTGAGATGAGACTTAAAATGAACACCTTCTTCAGAAATCTTTCGCATTTCACTCAAACTGAATACCTGAAAACCGCCGCTATCCGTTAATATCGCACGATCCCAGTTCATAAATTTGTGCAGACCGCCCGCTTTTTTAATGAGCTCATGTCCAGGTCGAAGAAATAAATGGTACGTGTTACTGAGGATAATTCCTGCTCCCATCGCCTTGACTTCTTCTGGACTCATGGTCTTAACGGAGGCTTGTGTCCCTACAGGCATGAAACAAGGAGTATCGAACGAACCGTGTGGTGTATGTACCCGTCCCAGCCGTGCACCTGTCTGCCTGCAGGATTTAATAAATTCATATGTGACTGCAGCCATGATTCCCTCCTGCTATCTTGTTAATAGTTAATAAACAAACATGGCATCGCCAAAGCTGAAAAACCGATATTGCTCGTGAACTGCTTCGTCATAAGCTTTAAGCACATTTTCCCTGCCTGCAAGAGCGCTGACTAGCATAACAAGCGTTGACTTAGGTAGATGAAAATTAGTGACTAATGCGTCAACCACCCGGATCTGTTCACCGGGATAAATAAAAATGTCAGTCCAACCTGAGCTAGCTTGGAGAGGGACAAAGGAAGCTGTTTGCTCTCCTGCTGCCATTCTTGCCGCCGTCTCAAGTGTCCTAGCCGAAGTCGTTCCTACTGCGATCACTCGTTTACCCGCTGCTTTTGCAGCGTTGACTGCGTCAGCCGTTTCCTGTGGGAGAATGTAGAATTCTGCATGCATTTCATGCTCTTCTACTCGCTCTACTGAAACTGGTCGGAACGTTCCGAGCCCCACGTGCAGGGTAACATAGGCAATCTGCACCCCAATATTTCGAATTCGCTCCAAATACTCCCCAGTAAAATGCAGACCCGCTGTTGGTGCTGCAGCAGAGCCTTCATGCTTCGCATAAACCGTCTGGTATCGTTCTTGATCATCCAGACGCTCCTTAATATACGGAGGAAGCGGCATCTGGCCAAGCTGATCCAGAATCGAATGGAAGATTCCTTGGTACTCAAAGCGAAGCACGCGACCGCCCATCTCGCCTTCTTCCTCAATGACGGCAGCCAGTTTTGGGTTTTCAAGGTTATCTCCAAACACAATACGTGCACCCTGCTTCAGTTTCTTGGCAGGACGTACCAAGCCTTCCCAGCGGTCATTACCCAGTTCTTTTAGTAACAGAACCTCCACTTTAGCACCCGTGTCTGCTTTCAAACCAAAAAGCCGGGCTGGAATGACCCGTGTGTCATTCAACACGAGCAAATCCCCGGCTTCCATTAAATTAATTAGTTCATCAAATCGGCGATGCTGAATTTCCCCGGTCTGTCGATCCAGCGTCATTAGCCGTGATCCGGTTCGATCAGCTAGTGGGGTCTGGGCGATTAGCTCCTCCGGGAGGTGATAATCAAATAAATCAACGTCCATTCGTTTCCTTCCTTACTGTTTGACTATAGTTGCGCCCGAATAATAGTGGGACAGAATACTTGCATAATCATTGCCGGCCAAAGCCATGCCGATTGCTCCGTATTGGGACAAGCCGAGTCCGTGACCATAGCCCTTCCCGGTAAAAAGAAACTGCTGGCTTTGTGTGGTGAGCCGGGCATTCCCTTGCCCGTTCTGGATCAGGAACTCATTGCTAAGTACAGCTGCTTCTTTCGTTTGAGTTGCAGCAGACAATACGGAGGCTCCCGTATATTCGGTTCGGGCACCAGTCGCACCTAATACAGTATACCTTCCGGTTTCCTCAATTTCAAACATGGTAGAGGGTAACCCCCCCAACATCCCACGGAAGTTATCGGGAGCCTTTAAGGTAAAGTCGTTTCCGTTGATCGATAAGCTCGTTGCTCTACCCGATATTCCACGTTTGGCAACCTCTAACGTCTGCAGGTTGTTAAGTGGATAGAGTGTGTTTATTTTGGGTAATAGCTGGGCTCCAGTCAATAAGCGAGTCCAGGAGTAGCTAGTTGATTCATCTGTTGTGCCGATAACAGCAACCTGCTCACCTATTTCCAGCTTACCGAGCGTTGGGCTTAAGGAATCATTCGCCGATGGAATGGTTCGAACATTCGCATTCTCAATGGCTGTATATACCGGCAAACCTGCTGCTGTTTTGTTACCATTCGCATTCAGTAGATCCGACCGGACGTATCCAGAGGTTCCACTATCCCGAAAAATTCGATACCAACGAAGCTTCCCTTGCTGAGCATAGGTATCTAAACTGTCTACACTTTGCAGATAGGAAAATGAATTTCCCCAAACCTCAGAGCCATCGGCCGTCTTTCCACCTGCATTTGAAGAGAAGAATGTATCGACCATCGTCGTTCCAATCTTCAGCACTTCACCCTTCGTTTCATTAACAGCCGCTGTAACATCCGCAGCCTCTTTGCCGTAGTAGGCTTGATCAAGTACCGTATCCGTAAGGTTTGCGATTTCATATCTGACCCCAGCTTTAGCTGAATAGGTTCTTGCAGCTACAGCTTGTGCCTTGAGCGCTTCTTTGGGATACCCTGGCCCAAGCTCAGCATGGACAACAGAGTAAAGGTATTGCTCGAAAGGAAGCTCGTTTATCACAGCCAGCTTACTGTTGAACCGGGAAAGCTCAAATGCACCATTATAGGATAAGCCTTTTTCCTGAACTGTAATTTTATTAGTAATGGGTTCAATCCATGCCTTTTGGCCAACGGGATTAATTAGATAACGAAGCTTTCCCTCTGATCCTGTCGTGCTAACCTCTTCTTTTTCAATAAAGTAAGAAGTATTTGCATCCACAGCTGACAGAGTGATTCCTTGCGCTGTAGCTTCTAATTGAGTCTGCAATTTACTCAACGCACTGGGATCTGCCTCACTGCCTACCCATAGAGAGTATATTGCTTTGCCTTCAGCATTACCATGGATAACGACATCCACAGGGAGTCCAGTTAAACGCATGCTATCCGCTTTTGTCCGTGCTTCGCTTTCCGTTGCATAGGTGCCTGCGTTTAGGTGCAGTGGACCAGAGATGCTTGCCTTCTCCGCATAAACCGCAGATGTCGGTGTCTTCAAGAGCTCGGTAAGCGTAAGCTGAGCATTTTCTTTGGTAATAAAATCGCCAACCAACACTTGATAAATAGGCTTTCCTAGTACTGAAATCTTATAAATAACGGAGTTTGACTTCACGCCAACAGCTGCCATAGCAGCTTGGGCTTGACTCAAATCAGCAGTTTCTAAAATCTTAATCTGGTATTGATCCAGACCCGCCCGAAAATTTTTATAGGCTGGTACGGTAAACCAGCTATAATTAGTCCCCGCCGAGCGAATACCAACTTTTAATCCACCAGAAGAGGATAAACCAACCGAAGGCACGGTCGTGTTAAACTTGCCTGAGCTAATATATAAGGCCACCCGGAACATACCCGTTGGTGATTGAACCGTTTCTGCAGCTTGTGCAGTTGGAATTACGGGTGCAAGAGCAGAAGTTGAAGCCAAAATAGAAGCTGCTAGCAATCCGCAGACGGACCATGAACGCATTTTCCCCATTGCTAAAGTCTCCTTTATTTCTCTTCTTTAGCAGCCCTAAAGACAGGACATGCCCTAAGATTAGACGTCAACCGATGGTAAAAGTTGCATTGCAACGGGTTGGATTTGGATTTGGATTTGGATTTGGATTTGGATTTGGATTTGGATTTGGATGGGTTACTTTGGGTCACTTCCGCCGGGCTTTTTAAACTCTTGTTGGCTATGGAGAGCGCAGGTCCCGCCTTCGGCTTGGCAATCTTCTACTCGTCCGAATAGCTGATAGCGGCGTCTAGCGATCAGGCGATAGCCCCAGTTGGCTGCCCTCTTCATACCAGGGAGACGGTGCAAAAACAGCAACCAGCCGAGCCCCTTCACTGTACGTAGAATTCGAAAAACAGCCTCTGCCCCGCGATAAACCGTACCCGCACTGTCGATGACATGCAGCTCACTAAGCAATTCTTCCTGAGAATAACCTTTGGGGAGAACAGACAACTCAGCCTCCTGCAGTGGAATCATCTGCAAATCAGCCTTAATTTCAAGTCTCTTAAGGGTACTAACCGTATGCAAACAGAGATTACAATGAGCATCATACAAAAGCGTCAAAGATTCCATGACCCTTGTCCTCCGCCTTGCTGCCCGGGTGGTTCAAGTCCAAGGTGCTTGTAAGCTAGCGGTGTTACAGCCCGACCTCTAGGGGTCCGCTGCAAAAAGCCAATCTGGAGTAGATAGGGCTCATAAACGTCCTCGATCGTCTGGCTCTCCTCGCCAATCGTTGCGGCGATGGTGTCTAAACCGACCGGACCACCTTTAAAGTTGCGAATAATAGAATGTAACATCTTATGATCGATTTGATCCAGTCCAAGCTCATCCACCTGCATCTGCTTCAAGGCTAATTTTGCAATCTCAAGGGTAATCATCCCTTCGCCTTTTATCTGGGCAAAATCTCGCAAACGCCGCAATAATCGGTTGGCAATTCGCGGAGTTCCTCTGGATCGCATGCCAATCTCCCTTGCAGCTTGTCCTATGGTTGGTACTTTGAGGATATCTGCGGAGCGATTGACGATAAATTCAAGCTCGTCGTCGGTGTAATATTCGAGTCGGCTGACCACTCCAAAGCGGTCACGAAGCGGAGCGGATAGGAGCCCTGCCCGTGTCGTCGCCCCGATCAGAGTGAAAGGCGGCAGATCAAGCCGAACAGACCTAGCACTCGGTCCCTTACCGATAATAATGTCGAGGGCGTAGTCCTCCATCGCAGGGTAAAGAATCTCCTCCACTGTTCGATGCAGACGGTGAATCTCGTCAATGAAGAGAACATCGCCAGCCTGAAGGTTTGTGAGAATCGCTGCAAGATCGCCAGGTCTTTCGATAGCTGGTCCGGAAGTGGTGCGAATGTTTACACCGAGCTCGTTGGCGATGATATTGGATAACGTTGTTTTACCAAGACCCGGAGGACCATATAAAAGCACGTGGTCAAGCGCTTCCTTGCGCTGCTTGGCCGCTTCAATGTAAATTTTTAAATTTTCTTTAGCCTGCTGCTGGCCAATATATTCTGCGAGGAAACGAGGGCGGAGGCTAAGCTCTACCCCTTGGTCTTCCATCATCAGATTAGCCGATATGATTCGATCTTCCATCTTAATTTCCTCCTATGCCATTAGCCTCTCAGGAGTGCGGTTAACGCTAGCTTGATCAGCGCATCTAGGCTTTCTGTACCCGTAGCGACTTTCTGCACAGCTGGCCTCACACGGTCCACTTCAGCCTCTGTGTACCCAAGAGCAAGAAGGGCAAGCCTCGTCTCATTCCAGGCTCCACCGCCTACTGCTATCGTACCTCCCGGAGATGTACTTGCTGCTTGAGCAAGAGAGTCCAAGCCTCCTGGCGATAGATCCGCCAGCTTGTCCTTTAAGTCTAGTATAATGCGTTGGGCCGTCTTCTTACCAATTCCAGGAAGGCGCATCAGGAACACAAGATCCTCTTGATAGATCGCTGCAATGACAGCTTCCGGTCGACCAACTGACAAAATACCGATGGCTACCTTTGGCCCAATACCGCTAACCTCAAGTAGACGACGGAAAAGGGATTGCTCCTCCCTAGTCAAAAAGCCAAAGAGCAGAACCGCATCTTCACGCACATGGTAATGAATATAAAGCTTTATCTGGGCATCCTCTTTCGTCTCCAGACCAAAGGCATTCGCGCAAAATACCCGATAGCCAACACCACCTACGTCCAAGACTACGAAGTCACTCTCCCGATGAGCTAACGTTCCTCTTAAGTAATCGATCATCGCTTCAGCACCCCGTTTATTTGATCATTAAGCACGTAAGAATGAGCATGACAGATGGCAACAGCTAAGGCATCCGCGACATCGTCCGGCTTTGGTACAGCAGCTAATTTGAGAATAATACGAGTCATCTCTTGTACTTGCTTCTTATCGGCATTGCCGTAACCTACGACAGCCTGTTTAACCTGCATGGGTGTATATTCTCCGATCGACAATCCCTTCTGAACGGCAGCGAGTATCGTCACTCCACGTGCCTCCGACACAGTCAGCGCAGTCGATACGTTGCGATTGAAGAATAGCTTCTCAATTGCCATCGCTTGCGGTTCATACTTCTCAATCAGATGAACGACGGAGTCATACACATCCTTCAGCCGTAGGGAGTGATCCGTATGCGCCTTCGTTTGAATACAACCATATTGAACCGGTGTTAACCGGCTTCCTACTTTATCGATAAACCCAAAGCCGACAATCGCGATCCCCGGGTCAATTCCCAATATTCGCAAAAGGTATCTCCCCTATCTATAAGGTGGTACTGGTGGCAACGCTAACTCCTGCTGCCATTACTCCCTACGAACATATGTATCCTTCTGATTATAGCAGATTCTACCTTATAAAAGCACCCGCATCGTCAAAAGAACCATTCGCCTGATTTCTGACAAAAGAAGGTGGGAGCTATCTTTCTAGTAGATCCGATTGTTGGACAACATTTAGCCGCCGAAGCCCCTTTGCTTTCTGAGCGCACCGCCCAACCTCTCCCCCAATGCAAATAAAGTAAACCGCCTAACCTTAAGAGGGTAGAATCGGTTTACTTACTTAAAAAATGATGGACTTTTCATATTGTTGGCTGTTTGTGCCACTAGTTTGTGTTTGTCAGAGTGAGGTTGGCAGTGTTGAGAAGTTTGTGTAATAAATATACGCAAATAGGACGCTCAAAATGATCGCTATTACGGTCGGCGCGGCCTCCCCCTTTAAATCGAGCCAAACTGAATGATTTTGCTCAAACTAAATATAGGGTTTCAAGGCACTTATTGCTTCTGTCTACCCGGTACGTCCGAATAATCACTAAAGGTTGAAAGTACACTATTGAATTCTGCAAGATCACTAATGCGTATTCCGGTGACCAGCTTTGCCCAATCCTCCTCCGGCAAACTACTTTTTAAATGCCCGACGTTGAGTTGGAAAAAGGTGCGAATCACGTGATCCTCGTATGGTGCGCCGTCATACAAATTCAGATTTCCAAGCTTGTCTATTCCAAAAAATGCATTCTGCTTACATTTAGGTGAAAGGTCAGCAATATGCTCCAAAAAGACAATGCCTCCCGTAGAATCAAAGGCTATCTCAAATTCCGGATGAATTTTGGCAAATTGCAAAATGCCATTTACCGACATTGTTCCTATGAGCTGTGTTTCCTCGCTACAGATATAATTCTTCTTAACATATGCTTTTCGGGAGGTGCCACTTTGTACGACAGCGTGAAGAGTTTCCTCCGAGATTACACGAGAGTCAGGTGAAAGAGGATCTGAAAACTTATCCATGGCCCCCCAACTTGAAGCCTTCCCCATGTCCAGACTCGAAAAAACTCCTAAAGCCCCCTGCTCAGCCATACCAGATTTGCTGACATTTTCCACATAAACTAAAAAGCCCACTAGGAGAATAAGCAACGCAAGAGTGATTCGACGCTTTGCGGATCTAAACTGCTTCTTTAAGCGCTTCATTAAATTGGAGTACTGCATGAGTTACCCCTTCTTCCGAAGTGAAGTTTCCTCTAGCTTTGCCCGGAAGAAGGGGCTTTTATTCATTTATCTTTAGCGGTATTGATTAAGCCACGGTGTATTTCCGTGATCCTCTTTAGTGGCGCGTTTAACTTTGCGGGCAACGGTATGAAGAGATGCTTTACTGCCGGATTTGTTATTTCGTCCAGCCGCCTTCGATACTTTAGGCTCGTTGTCCGTTTCCAATTCACTAATACTTGCCTCACCTTGCTCATTACGCTGAGTCATCATTGGCGAATAAGGGCTGGTAAATTCTTGTTGTCCGCCATAAAACCCTGCTGGATATGAGGTCGGTGCTGACCCTTGAACATTTCCTGGATACCCTTGTTGGAAGCCCTCTTGGGGATAGAATCCAGTCTGCTGCATTTGACCATACTGAAGTGAATTAGGCATAGAATGCCCCATTGAGGTTGGTCCTCCAAAATATGGCATTAAAGGCTGCCCCATATACCCACCATATGGATAAAGCGTTTGTGCCTGGTCAAAACCCTGTTTCCCCTCGCCTGCTGCCTCTATTTCCGGCTTGCCATTTGCTAAGGGTGAAGCCATAAAAGGTTGATTCGCTTCGGCTTGAAAAGGCATAACTGATGGTGCTGCGTTCGGGTACATTGACGCTGGCATGATATTTGGTGCTGCGTTCGGGTACATTGACGCTGGCATGATATTTGGTGCTGCGTTCGGGTACATTGACGCTGGCATGATATTTGGTGCTGCGTTCATGGTGGAATAAATGTCCTCACCA
>JACMJI010000338.1 GCA_014380705.1 Gorillibacterium sp.
AGAATTGCAATACGCCTCGGTGATTTTCGATATACAACTGCCGATTCCCAATCATCGTAATCCTTGGCAGATCATGTACAACATCCTGAGGAACGTCTAGCATCGTTGTGGCAAAGGTTCGGAGCTTGTGTTTCCATCGTCCCATGATCCGTCTACCCCCTCGACAATCGCCCGGTCCGGTCGTTAATACTTATGTAAGCAGACAGCATTTTATGTCAAGGATAAATGACTGTCGGCGTCCAGTGGCGCTGTACGTTTATTGAAGTGGAATTAGAATGAACCTATAATATTTATACATTCTGATAGAGAAAAAAATCGCCCGCTTCCCACTAGATTCGGGAGGCAGGCGATTATCTCATTCTGGAATCATACCTTAGGTTATACTAACAGCTTAGAAACGGTCTCATTAACGAGCTTGCCATCCGCTTTTCCTTTGACTTCAGGCATGAGCACCTTCATCAAATTCCCTTTGTCCTTGGCACCGGAGAAACCATGTTGCTCGATTAAAGACTTAATCAGTGCCTCCACCCCTTCAGCAGTTAGCTGCTCAGGTAAGTACTCGTTCACAATTGCAAGCTCTGCTTTGAATTCTGCAGCCTTCTCGGTATCTTCAGCAGTTTCTGCATACTCCAGTTGTTGGGTAACCACTTTCTTATAGCCGGTTATGGCTGCAATGGCTTCATCCTCGGTGAGATCTCTCCGCTCGTCAATCTCTCGTTTAGCGATTTCGTTCTTCATCATGCGGATGATACCCAATCTGTATTTGTCTTTTGCTTTCATTGCTGTTTTCATATCTTCATTTAAGCGGTCTCTGAGCGTCATTACTTTCATCCCTTCACATCTCGATATACAAAGTATTCAAATAAAAAGTTGCTTAGATTCGAGAATCCAAGCAACTTTTTATTCTGGTGGTGTTGCCTGTCATTGAACATAATCAACGATAAAGCAATACCGTCATGGTGTGATTGATTCCGCGATTCAGGATATTCAAAACTTCATTGTCATCCAACGCTTAACGTTGGTCGATCTCTATATACATAATCGCCGACGAACCATACGGATTACGGAGAGTTTGAATTTGTCCTGGTTTCTCATCGCACAATGTGCAGACTTTCGTTCAATCATTTGTGTTGTAAGGCTTGGCATGCGCATTTCTAGAACTTACGTTTACGAGCAGCCTCAGATTTCAGCTTGCGCTTAACGCTAGGCTTTTCATAGTGCTTGCGCTTTTTCACTTCCGCCAAGATACCGTCTTTCGCAATGGAGCGCTTGAAGCGCCGAAGAGCAGCATCGATGGTTTCGTTTTTGCGTACTTTTGTTTCCGACACCAGATTTCCCTCCCTCCGAAAAACAGACCGTCCAATACGAATAACACAGGGCTATCAAACTACATTATATGTTAAAGGAAAACCGGGTGTCAACAGCCTATTTGAATCGTTTGAGAATCATACGGTTCAGAGGCGGATTAGTTGGTGGATCCAAGCTTTTTACCGCCCAAAAGGTGGTAATGCAAATGAAAAACGACTTGTCCAGCGTCTGGTCCGCAGTTGTTGACCAGTCTATAGCCTGTTTCCGAAACACCCAATGGCTCTGCTATCTGTCTGGCAACTCTATGAATGTGTCCAATTAGATCCCAATCCCCATCGTCAATCTCTTTAAGGGATGCAATATGCTTCTTCGGAATGATCAGAGCATGCACCGGGGCGGCGGGTTGGATATCGTGAAAAGCAATCACGTACTCGTCTTCAAAAATCTTGTTGCTAGGGATATCACCGTTAACAATTTTGCAGAATATGCAGTCCACCGCTTCTTCCTCCCAAAAGTGTAGTACATCTATCATAGCCAAATATGTTTAAAAAGGAAAGTAATGAAATGGATACAAAATAGAACCACAAAGTCCGCAGACTTTGCAGTTCATACTAGAATGGGATAAGTATTAATAATAAGGAAGTAAAGATAAACCAAGAAGGCTGATTAGCGGGAATATTCCGCGCCTAAATCGACGTCTAGGGTAGTACGGATAATATGGATATGGATATGGATAACCAAAACCATAGCCGTAACCAAAGCCTCGATAAGTTTCTGCCGCGTGTTCTCCTGGCAATGCCAGGTAAAGATTATCATTATCCACACCTTCAACAATCCCGTCAACCTTGGTCCCATTACTTAAGCTAATTAGAACATAGCGGTGTAGGTGATCTCTACACATTTCATACGCCTTTTCCTTTTCCATCCACATTCACCTCCAACAACGTAATACAGGATATTCACCTAGGAAACATTTGTGAACCAAAACCTAATTTTTAAACCATCCAATCTGGACGTTAAATCTTAGGTTCGGTATAATATGAATGTTAGTCAGATGAAGGGGGTCATCCATGATGAAAGTAGCCATAATTGGAGGCGGGCTCGCCGGCTTAACGGTAGCTGCCTATCTTTCAGAATCGGATCAAATAGAAGGAACTTTATATGAACGGAGTCCTCAGCTAGGAGGGCGCGCTTTCACTTATGAGAAAAGCGGTTTCATTCTAAATTACGGAGCGCATGCCATTTACGGTCTTGACCGCCATGATCTTACCCAAATCGAGAATGAATTAAAGCTCTCGTTCGGAAGCAAGGAAGTAGATAAACGAAAGGTTATGTATGCTAAGAATGGGGTGTTGACCGAAGCCCCCCTCGATTTTATAAATCTTGTACGTACTGACTTACTTACAACGATGCAAAAGGTACGATTTGTGGGTGAGATTACTGCCATCATTGCCCAAATTCACAAATTAAAAGATTACCCGACACTCGGAGACTATCTTAAGCAATCGAAAGCGGACGACGAAATTAAAGAGCTTTGGGAGCATCTTGTCTGCTCCAATTTCTTTATTTCTCCTGAGGATGCTCGGAAGGTATCGGGAGCAGTTATCAGCGAATATTACCACAATCTATTTCTATCTCAACGACCCGTTAACTACGTACTTGGAAGCTGGGCGGTCATTACCAATCAGCTGAAAGACAAGATTGAAAGCTCTGGTCGACTCAACATTGCATTAAAGGAATCTGTTGAAGAAGTGATTCAACAAGATAACCAGTTTCTTGTTCGAACCAAGTTCGGTGAAGCTACCTACGATAAAGTAATCATGGCTATGCCTGTGCAGCAGGTCGTAAAATTATTAAAACAAACACCCTGGGAACCTTATATCGACAAATATGCAGGCAACTCTCCCACAGAGGTGTTAGTCTATGACATCGGTTTGAAGGAAGTAGTCGCTCGTCCCTTTAACTATATCAGTGATATTGACAACAAAATGTTCGTCAGTGACGTATCGGCTACGGATACGACTCTTGTTCCTGAGGGGGGACAGTTACTTCAGGGCATAGCCTATTTGAACGATAACTTTGAACGAGACGAGGAACGCAAGTTATATTTGGAAGACAAGCAGGACCAAATGGAGCTTTTATTCGATCGGTATTACCCGGGGTGGCGTGAGGCCCTTGTTGTTAAACGGGTCTCTAAAAAAGCGATGGTAGCCAGTGTTAAGAATATCTCGGATAATGAACTTCTCCCAACTCGTGTTCCACAAGTTCCTTTCTTTTTTTGCGGTGACGGATGCGTAGGTAAGGGTGAGCTTGCGGAGCGTTCTTTCTCTAGTGCCCGTTCAGTCGCCAAAATAATTCTTGAACAAATTGAACGTCATAACAAGTAGCTCCATGTTACGGATAAATGCTATACTCTCATGGTCATTACATTAGAAACACTAACAAAT
>JACMJI010000026.1 GCA_014380705.1 Gorillibacterium sp.
TATTGTATTGGCGCTCATATTTGTCATCGTTTGAAACATGATGCTCCATCCGATCATACTCATTACGGACTTCACGTATTCCAGCCATCAACTTGTCCAACTCACCTCGGTCGAGCCAAACCCCTTTGCAGTCGGGGCACACATCAATGAGTACGCTGTTTTTTTTCCACTTCACGCATTCGAACATCTGAACATACCGGGCATTTCATCACTGACATTCTCCATTCGCTTTTATCGTAGCGTACTTTATTACGCGTCTTAGACAGTAAGGTTTCAAGTCGCAGCAGAAAGGAAGTGGTTATATTCTACCACTTCCCTTTTATTTTAAAAAATAAACATATGGTCACATGTTGCGTCATTATTTGGACAACGGGCATCATTTATTTCCGGTCGGATAAGCGTATCAATAGCATTACTCCGGTTTATTATCCTCTTTGGGATCGGCCACGAAATCGTTCTTGTAATCCGTGTACAGCATGTGGGTAACCATTCCTGCAGAAGCGTGATGCAGATCATGACAGTGGAACATCCAATCTCCTGGATTGTCTGCTTCGAAGGCAACCACATATTGTTCACCTGGTTTCAGATTCAAGGTATCCTTGACGATAGGGGAACCCTCCACAGGTTTACCGTTTTTACTGAGGACTTGGAAAAAGTGCCCGTGAAGGTGCATGGGATGATCATCTGATTTAGAGTTGTTTACCAGTATGACCTTCACCTTGTCGCCTTTCTCTACCTTAACGGCGTCCGTGTCAGGGTAACCTTTGCCGTTGATGGTGTAAACGGGCTGACCGTTCTTCTCCTCGGTGCCTAAATTCATGGTATATTCCAAATCGTATTGTTGTGCTAATGTGAACGCCGCTTTGCCTGTCTGACCGTAACGGGTCAGATCGAAGAAAGGGAGATTGATCACCGCGTCATCGGGTTGATCTTGCTCGGAAGATCCTTCGTAAGCGATGATGACCTTCATTCCTTTAACTCCGGGCTCGCTACCGTGAGCTTCCATAAACCAATTGCCCGGATTGTTTGCTTCGAACTCTACGTCATACCGCTCACCCGGCGCAATGGATAGGAAAGTATCCTTGAGCAACTGCGGGCCATTAATCGGTTGACCATCCGTTGCCGTAACTTTCCACTCATGACCGTGCAAGTGCAGGATATGGGATTTATAACCCGCATTTATCAAGCGAAGCCGTACCTTATCACCCTGTTTAACCATCAGCTTATCGATGGCTGCGCCGGTCTTACCATTGATGCTCAAGAGATCATACATGTCCATATCATGGTCTCCAGTAGTATTACTCATGTTTCCCATGTCCATATTTGCTGTACCCATGGAGTTCCATTCATCCAACATAATGGTATAATCCCGATCAATAGGGTCTTCTTTAGCTTCGACAATGAAGGCACCGTAGAGACCACGGTCGACTTGATTCACGCTGTCCTGATGGGAATGATACCAGTAAGTTCCCGGAACGGTGGCTGTAAATTCGTAGGTAAATGTATTTCCTGGTTGAACGGCATTCATGGTAACTCCCGGTATACCGTCCATAGAAATAGGAACGGGGACACCGTGCCAATGGATTGAAGTAGGCTCCGGCAACTCGTTCTTCAGCGTTATTGTAACCTTGTCGCCTTGTTTAACACGAATTTCCGGGCCAGGTACCGAATTATTGTAGGTCCAAACCGGCAGTATTCTACCCGATTCCACTTCCAAATTACTCTGCTTTGCTGTCAGTGTGAATTCCGTTTGACGGATAACATCCATATTAACGGTCTTTGCGGAAGATTCATTAGCTTTGGGTGCTTTCGTGGGCATATCCATCTTGGAATGGTCCATGCCTTCCATGTTGTTATCCTTATTGTTTTTCATGTTGTTATCCTCATTGTTAGAACAACCAGCAAGAATCACAGCGAGCATACCCGCTAAAACCACTACCCGAATTAGATTTTTTCTCATATCGTTCCTCCATTTGTAATTATAATAATTTAATAATAGATAAAAAGTGTGGGGAAAGTGTGTGGTTTGAAAACCTAAAGCCTTATTTGGGGATAATTGGGTTTTTGGCATTTTAAAAAACAGACAAACTCCATACTTTGCCCATGAAATCAACACATTTGGGAGGTAAGGTTATAGCAAGAAGGCGAAGAGGTAAACAAACAATGGGAGGAAATAAAATGGCTTTAAAAGAAACGATATTGCAGGAGCAAGTCTCCACTCATGAACAGGTGAAGTTGTTAGTCAAACGGGCCAAGGAAGCCCAAGCCGAGTTTATGAAGCTAAACCAGGAACAAGTGGATACCATTGTGCAGGAAATGGCACTTGCTGGACTGGATCAACATATGGTGCTGGCCAAAATGGCCATAGAAGAGACAGGCAGAGGTGTTTACGAAGATAAGATCACGAAAAATATATTTGCTACCGAATACATCTATCACAGCATGAAGTATGAAAAAACCGTAGGCGTCATTGAAGAAAACCCATACGAAAACTACAAGAAGATCGCCGAGCCGGTAGGTATCATTGCCGGACTTACGCCCGTAACCAACCCGACCTCAACGACGATGTTTAAGTCGCTGATCTCAGTGAAAACACGGAACCCGATCATCTTCGCTTTTCATCCGTCGGCTCAAAAATGTAGCAGCGCATCAGCTGATGTTCTGTATCAAGCGGCCGTGGCGAACGGCGCTCCGGAGCACTGCATTCAATGGATTGAATCTCCTTCTCTGGAAGCAACCCAGCTACTGATGAATCATCCAGACGTGGCGCTCATTCTTGCCACCGGAGGATCAGCCATGGTGAAAGCTGCCTATAGCACAGGAAAGCCTGCTCTTGGGGTTGGACCTGGTAACGTACCTTGCTTTATTGAGAAGAGCGCCAATCTAAACCAAGCCGTTACCGATCTTATACTATCCAAAACCTTCGACAACGGCATGATCTGCGCTTCCGAGCAGGCTGTCATTATTGAAGAGGCCATTTATGAACAAACCAAAAAAATTATGAAGGAAAATGGGTGTTATTTTCTCAGTAAGGAGGAAACCGCAAAGCTTTCAAAGGCGGTTATCCATCCGGAGAAATGTGCCGTTCAACCTGCGGTTGTCGGGAAATCGGCTTGGAAAATTGCTGAGATGGCGGGAATTTCCGTATCGAAAGATGTCAAAATCCTGGTGGCCGAACTCGATGGAGTAGGCAAAGCCTATCCTCTATCCGCGGAGAAATTAAGTCCGGTACTAGCCTGTTACAAAGTAAAAACGGCCCAACAAGGAATTGATCGCGCAGCAGAAATCGTTGCCTTTGGGGGAATGGGACACACTTCGGTCATCCATTCCTCAGATGAAGAGGTGATTCAGGCTTATGCGAACCGTCTTCAAACGGGAAGGATTATCGTCAATTCTCCATCCACCCACGGGGCCATTGGGGACATTTATAATACAAATATGCCTTCCCTTACACTCGGATGCGGTTCTTACGGTCAGAACTCCACAACATCCAACGTAACGGCGGTGAATTTGTTGAATATTAAACGGGTTGCCTACCGGACGGTGAATATGCAATGGTTCAAGATTCCCCCAAAAATATATTTTGAAAAAGGGTCAACTCAGTATTTATCCAAAATGCCGGATATCTCCCGTATTCTCATCGTAACTGATCCGATGATGGTTAAACTGGGATATGTGGAAAAGGTGGAGTATCATTTACGGAAGCGTCAAACGCCTGTATTCATTGAGGTTTTCTCCGAGGTGGAACCCGACCCTTCGGTGGACACTGTTGAACGCGGGGTTGCCGTCATGAACAACTTCCAGCCCGATTGCATTATCGCGCTTGGAGGTGGATCTCCGATGGATGCTGCCAAGGCCATGTGGCTCTTCTACGAATATCCGGATACCAGCTTCCACTCCTTGAAACAGAAGTTTCTGGATATCCGCAAACGGATTTACAAGTACCCGAGACTGGGCGTAAGAGCTAAGTTCGTGGCCATCCCGACGACATCGGGAACCGGTTCGGAAGTGACCTCCTTTGCGGTTATTACCGACAAGAAGGGGAACACGAAATATCCGCTGGCGGATTACGAGCTCACGCCTGATGTGGCCATCATTGATCCCGAATATGTATACAGCCTGCCAAAGTCTGTCGTTGGCGATACGGGGATTGATGTCTTGACTCATGCAATTGAAGCCTATGTATCGGTTATGGCTAATGATTTTACCGATGGCTTGGCGATGAAGGCGATTCAATTGGTCTTTGCCAATCTAGAAAAATCATATATGACCGGAGATCCGGTTGCCAGGGAGAAAATGCACAATGCTTCCACCATCGCCGGTATGGCCTTCGCCAATGCGTTCTTGGGTATCAATCACAGTCTCTCCCACAAATGGGGAGCCGAGTTTCATACCTCGCATGGCAGAACCAATGCCATTCTGATGCCTCACGTCATTCGTTATAATGCGGAACAGCCAACCAAGTTCGCCTCGTTTCCTAAGTACGACCATTTCGTTGCGGATAAGCGCTATGCGGAAATAGCCCGAGTTTTAGGCCTGCCGGCAAAGTCGACGGAAGAAGGAGTGAACAGCCTGATCGAGGCAATTCGCAAACTTAATAAAATAGTAGGGATTCCGGAATCTTTTCAAGCTTTGGGGATCGAC
Source organism: Gorillibacterium sp. (assembly GCA_014380705.1). The sequence continues at coordinate 4,645 of JACMJI010000026.1, forward strand.
AAAATTGCATTCGAAGCGAAAGTCGAATATTTGGCCGACCGCGCCTTCGAAGATCAATGCACCACTGCGAACCCAAGGATGCCATTGGTCAGTGAACTTGCCAACATTTACCGAAAAGCGTATTACGGAGAATGAAGTTGTTAACAAGTGAGTTGACCCCACCTTTTTGGGGTAAAATTACAATATACAAAGTAGGCGGGGCCTGAAAATCCTGCCTGCTTTTCTCTGACGAAATGAACCGGAGGGACACTTATGAAGAAACTTTATCTTGGCGTTGCAGTAAGTTTACTTGTTCTAACCACCGCAGCCTGCGGAACAACGGAAAACAAACAGGCGGCCACCACCAGTCCGTCTCCAACTGCAGTTGAAACTAAACCTGCTTCTTCCCCTAGTGCTTACCCTCGTGATGGTGATGAAGCGAAATCCAAGTTCTATTTTACGGCCAATGAAGGGGGGAGCATTACAAAGATTGATGCCCTTCAGAACAAAGTAGTAGATACGATCAAGATAGAGGGTTCGGTCCATAATGTGCAGGTTTCGCCTGATGGTAAAATCTTGGGAGCAACATTGGTTCCGAAAATGGAAGGGGATATGGAACATGGCGGTAGTGAAATGAAAGGGATCGTGGTTTTCTACGATACCACTACCAACCAACTTATTAAGAAAGTGGAAGTGGGTAATCATCCGGCGCACATTGTATTTACCAGTGATCTAGAATATATATTAGTGACGAACAATGAAGATAACAGTGTATCGGTAATCGACGCGAAGACGTATCAACCCGTCAAAACCCTCGCTACTGGAAAAGGGCCGCACGGTCTTCGGACCTCCGCAGATGGCAAGTTTGCTTACGCGGCCAATATGGGGGAAGATAGCGTGAGTGTACTTGATTTAACGTCGATGAAGGAAACGCGAAAGATTAAAGTGGGCAGTACTCCGGTCACAACAGGCGTTACGAGTGACGGCAAAATTCTTGTTGTACCATTGAATGCGGAGAACGTTGTAGCGATCGTGAATCTGGAAACGGATCAGGTTGAGAAAGTAGCAGTTGGCACAGGACCGGCACAGGTGTATATCCAATCCGATGATAAATTTGTCATTGTAGCGAATCAGGGAACCAAGAAGAAGCCCTCCAATTCTATTTCAAAAATAGATCTTTCGACGA
>JACMJI010000339.1 GCA_014380705.1 Gorillibacterium sp.
ACCTCAACCTTAACCTCAACCTCAACCTCAACCTCAACCTCAACCTCAACCTCAACCTAAGCCTAAGCCTAAGCCTTTACTTGAAGGGCTTCTAGTACACGTGGAAGAATTCCATTGAAATAAGCAAAAGAGATACCATAGTTGGTAATCGGCACGCCCTGCTCTCCGGACTTGAAGAGCCTCATCATCAGCTGTTTGCGATTAAAAATGCAGCCTCCGCAGTGAACGATCAGCTTATATTCGGATATATCATCAGGGAATTCAGGACCTACGCTTGTTGTAATATCCAGACCGCCATTAGCTATTTCCTGAAGCTTGGCATTGACGAGTATTCGATCGATCTCTCCATTATGCGGGTGATGGATGCAAGCCTCGGACAAAAGAACCTTGTCACCCGGCTTCAAGCTAGGAATCACACTGGCACCAGCCACAAAAGTGTCTAAATCGCCCTTAAATCGTGCCATCAGAATAGCGAAGGTAGTCAGTGGGACATTGGCTGGAATAATCTCATTCACCTTGTCAAAAACTTGTGAGTCGGTAATGACCAGATCTGGAACGCCGTTTATGCGAGCCAGCAAGGTGGGAAGCTCTGCATCGGTAACGGACAAGGCCATCGCGTGATGGTCTAGTAGATCACGAAGCATCTGCTGTTGCGATGAAACTAGCCGATATTTAGGAGCAGGTATCGTCTCCGGCATCACCATAATGACTAGACTGCCTGGTTTAACCAAATCACCGACAATGCTGCTTCGTTCAAATTCAGTCGGAGCAAATACACGAATAGCATCGCGCAGACTTCCAAGGTTGAAATTTTTCTTCGAGCTTATCTTAACGATTGGGATGTTCAGTTCCATCTCTAAAGGATCAATATCTACGTAATGATCGTCGACTTTAGAAATGACCCCGATCACAGGAATATTACGTTTCGCTAGCTCGTGGTACCATTCCTTCTCTAGCTTGAAATCATTAGCTTCTTCCGAGAAGATTACGATACCCAGATCCGTCAAATCCATGACTTCTCTAGTTTTTTGCACCCGAAAACTTCCTTGATCGCTTTCATCATCAATTCCGGCTGTATCAACGATAATTACAGGGCCTAAATTCTTCATTTCTACGGATTGAAACACCGGCTCCGTCGTTGTCCCGGGCTCATCACTAACGATTGAAGTTGCTTGCCCGATCAGTGCGTTAATTAGACTGGACTTGCCAGAATTTCTTCTTCCAAAGACAGCAATGTGCATCTTGTTCGATTGTGGTGTGGATTGCATGATTTTCCCCTCCTTAAAACTTAAATTAGTGTTACAGGTTGGTTCGTTCCGACTGGTAAAAGGTATAGAGTCGATTAAAAACGCAAATCACGCTCGCCATTTTCGATACGCTGCAGCCGATCTATCGTTGCTTTTTTGGCTGATTCCTTGGGAATATCATCCAGTCCCTTACGAATGATTTCTTCCCCGAGGATACGGGTTTCCTCATCCGCATAATCCAGTAAATACTCTTTAAAGGTTAAAAGAGAGTTCGGTTGGCAAACGTTATGAATCTGACCCGTTTTGGCTAACCGCATGAAACGGTCGCCTGTACGTCCTTCTCGATAGCAAGCGGTACAGTAGCTAGGAACATATCCATCCTTGCAGAGTCCATGAATGATTTCGGCTGGTGAACGATGGTCGCTGACTTCAAACTGCGGCTTTTCCTTGGACTGACCTGCATTTCCATTCTTAGCCTCCATGTATCCACCGACCCCCGTTGCGGAGCCTGCACTCACTTGGGAAATACCAAGCTTAATGACTTCGTCACGGAATGAGGGTTCCTCGCGAGTCGAGAGAATCATTCCGGCATAAGGAACAGCCAAACGCAAGACGGCAACGAGCTTCTTGAAGTCTTCATCCTTGACCAAATGCGGATAAGTTTCTAAACTTACGCCTTCCGCCTCACGCATCCGGGGAACTGAAACCGTGTGTGGGCCTACTCCAAAACGTTCCTCTAAGTGCTCTGCATGCATGAGCATTGCAACGGTATCGTATTTATACTCATATAAACCGTAGAGAACACCAACACCAACATCATCAAGACCACCCATCTGGGCGCGATCCATTGCTGTGGTATGCCAGTCGAAGTCACGCTTAGGTCCTTGGTGATGCATAGCCGCATAAGTCGGTCTGTGATACGTTTCCTGGAACAAAATATAGGTTCCAACCTCCGCATCACGGAGCTTCTGGTAATCCTCCACCGTGGTAGCTGCAATGTTAATGTTTACACGACGAATACTGCCGTTATCCACTTTAACCGAATAAACCGTCTTAATCGATTCAATGACGTAATCAATATCACAGTTTACCGGGTCTTCTCCTGCTTCAAGAACCAGTCGTTTATGACCTAATTCCTGTAGCACGCGAACTTCATCTGCTAATTCATCCATACGCAGCTTCCGCCGGAGAAATTCTTTGTTCGAATGTTTATATCCACAGTATTCACAATTATTGACACAATAGTTACTTATATATAACGGCGCAAACAATACAATGCGGTTGCCGTAAATTTTCTCTTTAATAAGCTTCGCAGAACGGTAAATATTATCCAAAACTTCCGGGTCTGTAACTTCCAGAAGAACGGCTGCCTCACGGTGGGTTAGTCCCTTGCACTCTATCGCCTTCGCTAGAATGGACTGAACATAAGCATGATCAACCACATTCACTTTAGCTTCTTCCAGACTCATTAATATTTCCTCGTCATTGATAAAATCAGCTGGTTCCCAATCCTTCCGCAATTTCGTCAACCTCCTAATGGTAGTTAAGGGCGCCGAAGCGCCCTTGACTGAAAGTTACTTTTGACCATGATTTATAAATTAGTGTGCGCTCTTTAACACATTAAATGAGCCGAAGATGATCGGTCATTGCGGCAGGCCGTATAGCCTTCCATTACTTTACTTTCATTCTACACGTAACAAATACGATAATCCGTGATTTTTTTCACAAAATTAGTTGTGCATTTGTTCACTTGTCCAAGAACGATAGCCTACGGTTGAAATCGCTCAATTAAGACAAAGGAGAGCTAAATCTACCTGATATTTCAAGATAAACGGCCCGCCCTTCTTCAGGGACGGAGCCGTTTACCGGTAAAGAGCTAGCATTCACTTAAGAGGTGTTCTTCTTCCTACAGCTATTAAAACTTGGAACGTTTCACATAATGGGTGTGCAACAGTTCGTGGGAAAGGTGACCGTTAGGTTCGCCTAGGAATTCTTCATAAAGCGCTTTGATGTAAGGGTTTTTGTGGGATTTACGAATCGTTTGAGCCTCATCTTCACTGTAGATGGCTTTCGCACGTTCTTCCTTAATATTGACCATCTCGGATGTTTTGGCATCTACGATTGGCTGACCGCCACCCGTAACACAACCACCAAGGCAAGCCAT
>JACMJI010000027.1 GCA_014380705.1 Gorillibacterium sp.
CTATTGGGGGATAACAAACTGTATTATTGCAGGTAGATCCCTGTATATTACTAAATTTGTTCCATCTACCTGTATTATTGCAGGTTGTTTAATATTTGAAAGTCATGGTTGAGTAGAAACAGAAAAATTCTCGTAAATGATTTATTTGCGTGGTACTAAAATAAGTCAATAGCCATAATCACATAGATAATTATTTGTATATTTGAGTTAATCGACAGTCTCAAAATCACTCATAGAACTCCTAAACAGCTGCTTTTTCAGGAATGTTGAGCTAACTTGATAGCCACATTAATAAAAGAGCTATTCCTGTTTTGAAGTAATTTGCCCTTTGAAAGAAAAAAGCACCTCTAGTATAGTATAGATATTGTTCAGGCCGAACAAATCACCCATACGAAAAGAGGAGCTCAATATGAAGTATAAGATGAAAGAGAAGCAGAATCAACGTATATTACGCATTAACGAAAAGACATTGGTGGTTGGAGCGGACATTGCCAAAAAGATTCACGTTGCCAGAGCAGTAGATTTTCGAGGCATCGAATTCGGTAAGGAATGCAATTTCAGTAACGATCAGGAAGGGTTATTGAAACTGACAACGTGGATGAAGGATTTACAACAGGTTCAAGACAAGACGGAGATTGTATTCGGCGTCGAACCTACCGGACACTACTGGTTTCCATTAGCAGCATTCTTAGAAAGTGAGGGTATTAAGGTCGTCCTTGTGAATCCGCATCATGTGAACAAAACCAAGGAGCTTGAGGACAATTCACAGACCAAGAGCGACTATAAGGATGCGAAAGTGATTGCTGACCTCATTCGTAATGGGCATTACTCGGAAACCCATTTACCAACAGCAGCCTATGCGGACTTACGCATTCTGATGAATTTACGCGAGAAGGTTGTAGAAAGCGCAAGCCAAGTGAAAGCACGTATTCACAACTGGTTTGATCGTTTCTTTCCAGAATATCCACAGGTGTTTAAGGATTGGACGGGCAAGGCATCACTGATGACGCTACACCAATTTCCCCTACCACAAGAAATTACCTCGATAGGCGCCAGAGGTGTTCTTGACCATTGGAAAACGGAAATCAAGCAGGGTGTGGGTATCAAGAGAGCGGAGCAGCTTTATACGGCTGCCACAAAGTCTATTGGACTTACCGAGGGAATCGTTGCAGCTCGAATAGAGCTCGTCACCTTATTAGAGCAATTTAAACTGTATACCAAACAAATAGAAACGATTATGGCGAACGTGATAAACATCTTGGAAGAGATCCCCGGAACCGCTCAAATGCTGGGCATTCCAGGCGTGGGGATAACCACCGTTGCTGGATTTCTTGCAGAGGTGGGAGATCTGAGTAAGTATGATCATGGGCAACAGATCATACGCTTAGCGGGCTTAAATCTTACGGAGAACAGTTCTGGTAAGAGAAAGGGCAAGACGGGTATAAGCAAGCGAGGACGCTCTCGTCTGCGCGGATTACTATTCCGATGTATCATGCCAATGGTAGCTAAAAACACCGAGTTTAAAGCACTACACAAGTTATACACAACACGAGACCAGAATCCATTAAAGAAAAAGCAGTCCCTCATTGCATTATGTGGAAAACTAATACGCGTCCTCTATACACTGGGGACAAAGCAAAGAGATTATGATGCCAACGATGTACTCGGACCGATTCGCTTAGCACAAATTCAAGAGAATGCTGCATGAATGAATACAAGTTGTTCACTTATACACATGTGGACAACATCAATTACCAGCAAGAACCTGAAAACTCGCTTTATTAACATGTGAATAACGATGACATTAGAAGCACCGGAGAAGCCGATAGTATTATATCCATAAGGGCAACGACCCTGTAAAAGAGCAAGAATCGGCCTCCACCCCTTGAGAGGTAGAACGAAGGAATGTAAGGGCATAGACCCAGTGTGACATGGGAGGGTAAACCCCAAGGGAGAATGTGGAGATCCATTGTGCGATCATAACGATTGTCCAAGGATTGGAAGAACAGGTCCAACCTCTGTTCCAGCCTACGCCTTTATAGGAATATAGGTAACTATTTCTATTCTTCACCAAAACTCTTAAAATGTCAAAGTTAAAAAACTAAGATAAAGCGAGAAAACGGGAGAAAACAATACTATATAGTGGGAGGATAGAGTCATACAATGACCTTATCTTTTGTTACGAATAAATAATATAAATAATAAGGTCATTTATTTCACCTATTTTGTAATGAAACCCCTATCTTAGCATTAAATCAAACCAATAAGGTCATATCATTACCCTATTGTCTGCAGCAAAGTCAGAGCTCAAGTAATAGGGTCATTTCATTACTTTATTATTTAATTATTTTTCACAGGAAAGTTGTTTAATCAATTGCTTCAAAAATTAGCAGTATGTTTTCCAGCTAAACTAAGCAACAACTATAGACCTTGTTCGTAAAGTTATTTATAAATGTTTCCAGTAAGACGATGAACAACCCCATCTACTTTCATAATATGCTGCATCATCTTAGTTGAAGCAAGCTCTACATGCATATCTTGTATCGCTAGATAGATTTCCCGATGCTCCTGTAAAAGCAATTCGGCAGATGCACGCTCTGCAAAAAACCAGAGACGGCGCGATTCTCGCATACTTGTTTGTAATCTTTGAGCCACAGACTCCATCATGCTTACGAACAATGAATTATGCGATGCTCTGGCAATTTGCAGATGAAAGCCAATATCCGCCTGATCACTGAGTTCTTCATTGTCAATTGAAGCTTCCATTTGGCTTAGGATACTTTCTAGTCCTGCAAGATCAGCCTCTGTTCTTCGCTCTGCTGCCAATGCAGCACAACCCACTTCAATGAATTTGCGAACCTCGAGCACCTCTTGGAACGACTCCGTTTTATAGAATAACCCACCGTTCTCTTCACCTAACTCACTCGGCAGTACTTTACTGACGAATGTGCCGCCACCGTGTCGAATATCAACCCAACCCATGGCTTTTAGGGCGCTAAGTGCTTCTCTGATGGTGGAGCGACCTACTTCGAAGCTCGCGGCCAGTTCGACAACTGTGGGTAGTTTTGCTGTAGGTGGATATGCACCAGATAGAATCTGCTGCTTGATTTGGTGCATCACGATTTCAGAACCTTTTTGTGGTTTGATTTGTTGAAAGGACATCGGGAGCCTCCTTATTAAACTAACCCTATACAACTATTCAATCATACGTTAAAATATAAATAAAGTCATCAGATCACATGATGAATTATCATTAATAATACTAGAGGTGAATGCGGTCATGCTCGATAGTCAAATCATAAAGCAACTTATAGACA
>JACMJI010000340.1 GCA_014380705.1 Gorillibacterium sp.
GGGCATCCGCATTTACACCATTGGACTGAACGCCGACGGAAAGCTCAATAAAGTTGCCTTGGCAAGAATAGCGGCGGATACCGGGGGCAAATCTTTTGTGACCGACACGGCTGACACCTTACCCCAGATACTCAGTGAGATTTTTGCTAGTCATTTGAAATTAAAGGTCGTTCCTGTACAAAGTCTTACGGCCAATGGTGCCTATCAAGAGGTAACGATTTCTATTCCTAACGCAAATGTCCTTGAGGCGAATCTATCCATTATGTCTTCAAAGCAAGTCGAGACCCAGTTGATAGATCCAAACGGACAGCAGCAGACAATCCCCTCAGCAGGCATTCTTTACGCTAAATCTACTTCTTATTCACTGCTTAAGCTGTCCAAGCCCGTTAAAGGAGACTGGAAGCTTAAGGTCAAGGGAGTGGATCGTGAACAAATAGACATTAATTTAATTTTTAATTATGATCTTAAGCTGGTTATGAATCCTGTAGTAGCAATATCCCCCAAGGCCGGGGACAACATTGATATCAAAGCGCATTTGGAATCAGGTGGACAACCAATAGATGACCCTGAATTGATGAAGACCAGTAAATCGACACTTTTCGTGACGGATATTGTGGCTAAGAAAACAACAGAGATACCCCTGACGAATGTAGGGCTAGAGTTTACCGGAGTGTGGCAGGTTCCAGAGGATAAAAAGTATGAGTTGAAAGTGCGAGTCGAGGATGCTAGCTTTTACCGGGAAACAGAGCCTGTAACGGTCGATGCTGCCTCTGGCACGGTGACAACACCAGCACCGAGCACTTCACCTGTGACGACACCGGTATTAGAAGAGGAACCATTTCCTTGGAATTACGTATTTATAGGGTTGGCAGTTCTTGTTCTTGTTGCTACTGCCTGCTACCTGATCATGAGCCGGATCCGTAAAGCAAATCGTGGATTCATCGGTCAATTTATTATGGAAATTCGCGATAAGAATACAGGAGTACGGACGAATCCCCAATACAAAAAACTAAATGTTTTTAAAGGAAAATTTAAACTGCACCAGCTTATGCAGCTTGCTCCGGAGTATGCAGAAACGGAAGGGATTGTATTTGAGCCAGGTAAGGGAGATACACTTGTTTTGTTTAATCGTTCCCAGTGTATTATTGAGAAAGCCGGGCGCGCGGTTGATGCAACAACGGGGCTTGGGATTAAGAAGCACGACCGAGTGACCATTGTTTTGAATAATTCGGAAAAATCGATCCAACTCGAATATATTTTATAGGAGGAACTTTTTATGAAGGCAGTTGTCAGAGAACATATCCAACAGTTGGATGTAACGCTAGGCGGAGGCATCATCTCCGATAAAATTCGCGTAGATACGATTGATAATCCAATGCTCGTGATCGGACTTGGCGGGACGGGAATCGACGCTTTGCTTCGTTTGAAGTACCAAATCAACCGCAGGTTTCGGCTTCCCAGTGATCCATTGTCCAAGAAAAAACGGGAAAAACCCGATAATATCGAATACATCGGCTTTGAGACCAATGAGGGTGAAATCCAGAAGAAATACAAAGGAATCGGGCTTGATCCACTGACAGAATTTGTCCTGCTCTCCAACACCGAAATTGGTAGTTTGCTACAAAATCGTCGTGTACTAGAGCCTTATATAACCGATTGGTTATCTCCCGAGCTGCTCGTTAGCGATGGGGTTGGCGGAGCATCGGGAAACCGACAAACCGGCCGTCTATTGTTGTTTACGAAGATCGTGCAGGTCGTTCAAACCATCGAGAAGAAGATCAAGATGTTAACCGAAGGCACCAATAAGAAGCTAATGGTGTTCCTACTTACTGGCCTTTCCGGGGGAACTGGAAGTGGCGGGTTTCTTGATATTGCCTATATCGTTCGCGCACTTATGGAACGAGAATACGCAGATGCTGGTGTGGACAAGGTCAGTATGCTCGGTTATTTGTTCATGCCGGACGTGAATTTAGCGAATAAAAGCCTGACGGATCATACCCGTGAATATATCAAAAAGAATGGCTACGCTGCGCTTAAAGAGCTCGACTATTGGATGAATGCGGACGAGCGTAACGAGCGCTTCAAGCAGCGTTATGGTAATATACTAACGGTAAATTCACCCCTACCTCCTTTCAATCTGGCTCATTTAATTTCAGCTACCAATCTGGACGGCAAACTGCTTGAGAATGCCTACGACTACTGCATGAACGTCACCGCGGAGAACATTACTAACTTTATGGCTAGTGAGGAGAAACAATCCGGCGAGGACTTTGCTATTCATGATTATATCAGCAATATTCGGAGTAATATCAACCAGATGGCTAAGCCTTATGCCGCTAACTATCAATACAATATCATCGGTGCTTCATCTGCTGTGCTTCCGATTGAGGAAATGACCACGTACTTAGCGTATCGATTGTTCAAGAAAATGGAATCGATGTTCAAGGCCTCTCCTTCGCGGGAAGATGCAGAGACGTTAGCAGGTAAGCTAGGTATCGATCTGGACTCCATACATCGCGAATTCTTGAAACGAGTACCCGAGCCTATTCCTGGCTATCAGAACAGCGAAAGGCTCAGCTACCAGAATGTAATTAAGCAGCAGGTTGTTAATATTGACACTGAGCTTGAGCAGAACTTTCTGTCACGTGCGAGAGAAGAATATATTAAAGCGAGAAGACAGCTTCCTGGCGAACTTCTCGAGAAGTTTACCGAGCAGGTGCGACGGTTGTTCCTTAATCCCGAGCAAGGTCCTTTCTACGCCAATAAGATTATTTATACAACGAGTGGACCTTCGCTGCTCAGCATCATTCGTGCTTACATCGAAAGCTTGAAAGAGTCGTTGTTCCGAATTCCCCAAGATATCGAAGCAGCTGCAGAAACGGCAGAGCAGAAGCTTGGTGATGCAAGGGATGCATTTATTTCCAAAGATAAGAAGAAGGAATTATACATCGATGCCAAGATCCAGGAGTATTACCTCTACTCCGACCGCGATCGCATGGAACAAATGGTCGATTTCTATGAGGATTTGTACCGATCGTTCAATGAGCAGAATTCACGGATCTATGAAGTGTTTACCGAGTTGTTGCAATCACTGAATGTGATTTTTGAGAAGAATGGGGATATCCTCGCCCGGGGCGACGAGAACTTGGACCACAAGGGCAACCGTACCTATTACTGGAATGTTGTCAATGTTCCAGATGTGGAGAAGGTCATCGGTCGCATCATGGATGAGAAGAACGTCCAAGACCTGATTCGTGATTTTACTACGGAGCTTCTGGACAAATCAGGAAGCTGGATCAAGGATTCGGAAGTAGATGTTGTCGGCTCGATTTCGGAATTCATGACCGATCAGTTTGGCGACCTGATTACGAAATCGATGGAAGAATTCTTGCTAATTAAATACGGCCGTGACGAATCCATTGAGAACATTATGGAGAAGATTATCGCCAAGCGTTTAAATGAAGAGGCTGTGCCTGTGTTCCATATGAGCAACAGCTCTGGAAGCTTTCACTTCCCATCCTACGGTTTTGTATCCGTCCCATTAGGCGCACCAA